>CADBLN010000105.1 GCA_902795525.1 uncultured Erysipelotrichaceae bacterium
ATGTAATTTGTCTAAGTGCTTTTTTAATTCTTCAGCAGTTCCCGTAGAGAAAGAAGAAATGCTGACGATTCCGATATTATCTTCTACTCTGCTTGTTACAGTTGTTTGAATCTCATCCCTAATGACATCAATCTTCAAAACTTCAGTTTCTCTTAACACTTCCAAATTTACGGAAGTCTGTTTTTCTCCAGTAATTCTAGAAGGTATTTCATCAGGATTTAAATCAGTACATTTAACCCCATCAATAGCAGTAATGAAATCACCTGCTTTAATACCATGTCTTTCAGCTGGAGAATCTTCCAAAACCTCAATAACAAAGATATTGCCATTCAACATGGTATATCTAACTCCAATGCCTACAAAACTGCTCTCCAATGACCCTGTAAAGCTTGCTAACTCATCGCTTGTCATATATTCAGTATGAATATCACCTTGAGCATCAACCATTCCTTTAATGGCTTCATTCATTATTTTCTTTTGATATGTATCAGTATTTTCTCCATAATAAAACTTCTCTGTCAAAATGTTATATACAGATTCAAATGTTGAAAAACTATCATTAACACTTCTGGCACTAGCACCACTATTACCAAAATGACCAACACCATAGCCTAGCATAAATGTTATTATCACCGCTATCACAACTAGTGTTGTTATTAATCTATTTTTACTTTTACGCAATTGCGCTTCTGCAACTGTTAAACGTTTATCTTCTGACATATAAGAGCACCTCTGTTTATTTATTTTATCACAACAAACCTTATTATATACCTTAATGCACCAAATTTTCCAAAAACAGGTCATAAAAAAAGGCATCATTGATGCCTTACACAATGTATTATTTGCCACCAAAGAATGATTTCAGTTTAGCAAAGAAGCCTTTACTGGTTTCCTTAGCTTGTTTTGCCAGACGATCTGCATCTTCTTTATCAAATTTACCATCGTCTCCTAATACTGCTTTGCCAACACTACTGTCTTTGACTTTTTCAGCAACATCTTTAACAGCTTCAACAGCTTGATCTCCCATACGCTTCAAATCCTCTTTATCAAGCTTGCCATCTTCACCTAAAACGCTCTTAGCCACATTGCTATCTTTAGCTTTTTCAAGAGTTTCGTTGATTTTAGCTTTAGCTCCATCAACAATACTTTCAGCTTTTTGTTCAGTTTCAGCATATTTAGCTTTTGCTTCTTCTTTGGCTTTAATCCATTTTTCTGAGCTTTCCAATTTTAATTCAATAGCATCTTCTTTAGCTTCTTCCATTTTTTCTCTGGCAGCACCAACAACTTCTTCAGTCTTTTCACTTACTTTTTCCTTAACTTCTTCGGCGTGTTGGTGAGCTTGTTCTAAATGCTCATTAATAACTTCTTTGGTTTGCTCTACTTGTTTTTTTACATCTTGAATTTGTGCTTCAGTTGCCTGTTGAACATTATCTATGCTTGCTTCCACTTGATCTTTGACATCAGCAGCCTTCTCTTCAACGATTTCTTTCGCAAGCTCAGCCTGAACTTTTGTTTCATCAATTTTTTGTTCAACTTCTTCTTTAATTTCTTCTACTTTTTTTTCTAATTCACTCATAATATCACTCCTCATTTATAATTATATGACCCTTTATTAAAAAATAAAAGTTTAATACTAAATGTTCATTAAATATTCAGATTTTTATCTAGGTTTAGTGATTCCTACTAAATGCTTTGATGCTAATTCACTATACTTTTTAGCCTCTTTCTTTTTCCCAAGATTAGTATATATTTCCGCAATTAAATACTCATATGCGCCTCTTTCTTTCTCTTCAACTTGATTCATTTCTTCTAATAGTTCATCTAGCATGTCGGTCTTTTTCTCAATCAGGATATCATACATTCTATTAGTTTCATCTTTAAGGCTGTCATAGCCTTTAAGAGCATTTATTTGTTCCTTATAATAATCACATTGTTCTTTATCTTCGTTAAATACATAAAAATTAAAAGCTTTTGTAAATACTTCTACTTTCTGAGCTTGAGTTAAAGATTTATTCTTGAAGTTATCAAATGCAGCTGTAATCCTATTTTCATCATTTCTGATTAAATAGCTGTTAAGCTTAATGTAATCAAGGTTAAAAGGTCTAACACAGTACCTAACAAATCCCTTATCAACCAAATTGTCAAATTCATCAAACTTACCCTTCATAACTAATTCGACAAGTTTGTTGCTATATTTTTTACCATAAATATAGGCAATGATTTCATTAATTAACATCGCAATGACTATGACAGCCATTAGTATTTGCCACCATTTCATATAATCACCTTCCGAAACTATTATAGCATCTAGTTTTATTGAATTCTCATGATTTTTCTTTTACCATACAGGTATGAATAGAAAAGAAGAACGATCAACATCAGCTGCAATCTTTGAAAAAGTTCTTAAGAATGTAATTATTCCTAAAGGGTCAACAATTACGGAAGTAATGTTGGAGTACAAGAAATTTAAAGGCAAGCAAAAAAAATATAGTTTGCCTATCTTCTTTAAAATGCAAGATACAATTGAAACTGTTAGCGTTGAAGACATGCAGCTGTTCTACATAAATGTAGAAAGCCAAAGTAATGAGCTCATTATTTATCTTCATGGTGGAGCTTATGTTAACGAAATCCTCCCATTTCATTGGATTATGTTAGACAAACTGGCAAAGCAGTTAGACTGTACGTTCATTATTCCTGACTATCCCTTAGCTCCTATTCACAGCTTCGAAGAGTCATATGAAAAACTAACTGTTCTTTATCAAAAAGTTTTAAAATACTATTCCAATAAGAAAATAATCTTAATGGGGGACAGCGCAGGTGGTGGGCTAGCTTTAGGTTTGAGTCTTTATTGGGCGAACCTTGCTTTACCACAGCCCGACAAATTAATATTACTATCGCCATGGCTTGACTTAACAATGAATAATCCAGAAATTGACAAATTCATGGATGTTGATCCTTCCTTAAAAAAAGATGAATTAATTGTTGATGCGAACTATTGGGCAAACGGAACTGACCTTAAAGATTATCGATTGTCTCCAATATATGGTGATTTTAGCGCATTAAAAGAGGTTGTTCTATTTGTGGGCACACATGAACTTTTTTATCCCGATGTAACCCTTTTATATGAAAAACTCAAAGAAAAGAACATTAAGGTAGAATTAAACATTGGCCAAGGATTAAATCACGTCTATCCAGCCTTTCCAATTCCTGAAGCAGATGAAGCCTTGAGGCACATTGTAGAAATGATTAAATAGCTTTTTTTAAACACATAAAGTCCCACCTATGTGGGCAACGCTATTATTTATTTGCGTTGTCTACCTAAGTGGGACTATATCATTTTGTCGCTTAGCTTAATTATTTAGATTCGAAGCTGCCTTCTATGCTAGCTCCTCATCTTTTCTTCTTAAAGCCCTACAAGCTATCACTATTGCTGCAGACATGGATACTCCTAATAACGACATGTATGGTGCTATGTTTCTGCTATCTCCTGTCTTTGGTGTCTTACTTAAGTCTTCAGCCTTAAATACCCATCTAACATAGCCGATTGAATCTTGAAAATTATCATTTAATTCGATTGGTACTTCTAATACTAGTTCCAATTCCTCTTTGTCTCCTTTTTCAAATTCTCCTAAATAACACCAATTTGTCAAGCCTCCACTTGCTGCTGCTGTTGAGTTGAATATCTGTTGCCCTTGCTTTGTGATTACTAATCTTAATTGGTTTAACAACTCGGCACTCCCGCTCTCTGCTCCCAGTGCTTTCATGTATATTCTTACTTTACTGTTCGTGTTGTTCTTTATCTCGATTGAGTCTCTTATCTCATCGCCAGGAACCACATCCTTAAAGTTTTCCAATAAATCACTTTTTGAGTTACTTGACCCTGGAGTGAAGACAAATCCTTCCTTTTCTCCTTCGTAGCTAACATTACCTGCAGCACATATGTTTACCATTAGAAGGGAGGTGGCTATCATAATTGAAACTAAAGCATTTAATATTTTCTTAACGTTTTTCATCTTAGCCACCAGCCTTTTCTCTCCATACAGCATATAGCTTGATTTCAGCATAGCCATCATTACCGTTCTTCAAACTGATCTTTTCAGTACTTTGTAGCATGTTATCTGGTGTTGAATCTGCTGGAATTACGTACATAGGATAAGTTGCATCTTTTTCAGTCGACCAGCCTAAGAACTCATATACAATTCCATTCTCCTCCTTAGTTGGGACATCCTTTGGTACCCTGATTGTATCCGTTTCTGCTGTCGAATACTTGTAAGTATCTGCAGGAGCACCTGTACCACCGTTTGCATCAAACATGAACTTGTAAGATCTCCACCATACTGCATATAGAGTTAAATGTGGATTTGCATCTGTTGCCTCTATTATCGGCTTTAGATTAGCAGTTTGTCTATGCAATTCATAGTTGAGTTCAATTGGATATGGATAACCATATTCCGCAAAGCCAGTTTTTGTTGTACTCCAACCCATAAATTGGAATTTACTCCTCTTAGGAGGTTTATTATTAGTTACATCATCATAAATATCGAATACATATGATCCTATTAAATTTGGTTTTCTAACAGTTACTGACTGTTTAGCAGGAGCACCTGTTCCACCGTTTGCATTGTAAGTTAAACTATAGTCCCTTTCAAATACAGGATATAAAGTTAATACTGTATGTACTTCATTATCTGGACATGTACTAGGATCATGCCCAGTAATAGTACCTGTTATTTCCTGAATAATCTTATGACTCTTTGTTGTATAAAGTGGGTCTGTTGCATCTGGATCTGGTGACCAACCAATCCACTTATACCCAGATTTGCTAGCATAAGCATAAATAGTGTCTCCAGGCCATGTATATGAAGTTTCACTCTTCAACAATTCATCAAACAAATTGGACATAATTCTTGTTATACCAACATTTCTTTCTCTAATATCTATTGAGTCGGCTATTCCTTTTTCAAATTTAATTTGTAAATAGTGTGCTGGCTTCAATACTGCATATAAATCCAAATAGTGAATTTCATTTCCTTTTGTACAAGGTGTTGCTTCTTCAAACGTTAATTTATTCTTGAAGCAACCATTTTCATCCAATTCGTATTTAGGATTAACAATGCCTGCTGCAGCATCTTCTGCACTTGTTGCCCAACCCAATATTTTGTTTACTTTTTCTTTATCTTTTTTACTTCTTTCTTTACTCTTTCTTTATACTTTTCTCTTTTGCTGTCTTATTTTCCATTCTTTTTGGTATCATTCTATGCAAAAAAAGCCGTCTTGACGGCTACTCATTTTATCCATCATGTATTTGAAACCATAAACAATCTCTCGATATGCACCCTCCGTGCTGGTTTTGTTCAGTTTGGAGGGCACATATCAAGTTTTCACCCTTACTACTTATAGACCAATCAATCATTGGAATATAACTGTAATTCATATAGTTTTTTATAAATGCCATCTTGAGCTAGCAATTCTTGATGAGTTCCACTTTCTCTTATCTTTCCCTTATGCAAGACAATGATATTATCCGCATGTTGGATTGTTGATAGACGATGGGCTACCATTATTGTCGTTCTTCCTTCCATTAAGGTTTGTAGAGCTTGCTGAATCAGTTGTTCTGTTTCAGTATCTATGTTTGCGGTTGCCTCATCCATAACTAAAATAGTTGGGTTTATTGCTAAAGTACGTGCAAACGATAATAATTGTCTCTGTCCTGCTGAAAGGGTTGCTCCTCTTTCGGTGACAGGTTCTTCATATTTACCAGGCAAGTTTTGGATGAAATAATCAGCATTAACAGCAATAGCTGCTTTCTTTATATCCTCATCACTTATTTCGTCACTTAAAAGCCTGATGTTAGAATTTATATCACCTGTAAACATAAAGACATCTTGTTGCACTTGACCAATGGAACTTCTTATTTGTTTTAGTGATAAGTCTTTGATATTTACATCATCAATCAAAATTTCACCTTTTTGAATATCATAATATCTACCAATTAGATTAAGAATTGATGATTTACCGGCACCAGTTGCTCCAACAAAAGCAACCTTCTCGCCAGGATTAATAACCAATGAAACATCCCTCAAAACATAATCCTCTTCATCATAAGCAAACCAAACATTCTTAAACTCAATCTTGCCTTTTACCTTATCTAATACAACAGGATTTTCCTTTTCAACAATAGTATTTGGTTCATCTAATAAAGTAAATATCTTTTCCGCCGAAGCAAATGCATTTTGCAAGGTTGAGAATTGTTCAGTCAATTCTTGAATAGGTTCGAAGAATGAACGTATATAACTTACGAAAATATAAAGTGTTCCCACTGTTAAAGTACCCTCAATCACGCCTTTTGATCCTCTATACAGCATCAAGGCAAGTGCTGCGGTCCCA
>CADBLN010000106.1 GCA_902795525.1 uncultured Erysipelotrichaceae bacterium
ACAACCAAACAGTGTACAAAGGGCAACAATAAGTATAAGCAGTCTTTTCATACTAATAGTTTAACATTTTAAGCAGATAAAAACAGCCCAAGGGCTGTTTCTATTGTTAATTAGTCATCATCTTCCTCTTCTAGTTTAGCTTCAGCAACAACTTTATCAGTGACTGTTTGAGGAGCATAGTCATATCTTACGAATTCTTGTGAATATGAACCATTACCTTGTGTCATTGAACGTAACTCTGTTGCGTAGTTAACCATTTCTGCCATTGGTACTTCAGCAACGATGACAGTATTCTCTTCATCTACTGCCCTGTTATCCAAAATCATACCACGACGTTTTGAGAAGTCACCATATATAGTTCCAACATAATCTGCAGGAATAGTTACTTCAGCTTTGATAATTGGCTCCAATAGCGCTGGTTTAGCTTGTGGCATACCAGCTTTGTAAGCTAATCTAGCAGCTGATTTGAAGGCGATTTCCTTAGAATCAACTGGGTGGAATGAACCATCAAACAAGGTTGCTTTTACATGTACCACTTTATAACCGGCAAGTACACCTCTATTCATGGCTTCTCTTAAGCCAGATTCAACTGCTGGGAAGTATTGTTTTGGAACTGCTCCACCAACAACTTCTTCTGCGAAAACCATTTCTTCCTCTTCTTCGCATGGTTCAAATCTAATCCAAACATCACCATATTGGCCAGCACCACCGGTTTGTTTCTTATGTTTTCCTTCAACTTCAACTTTTGAACGAATTGTCTCACGATATTGAACTTTAGGTTCTGTTAATTCAACTTCAACCTTGTATCTATTCTTTAACTTATTAACGATGACATCAATGTGTTGATCGCCAATTCCATATAGAACCAATTCTCTAGTTTCAGTATTATTAACTACTTCACATGAAGGGTCCTCTTCACGAATCTTATTTAATCCTGAAGATAATTTATCTTCATCGTTTTTACTCTTTGGCCAAATAGCTTTACCCAACATACCATGTGGGAACTCAATTGGTTTTAATTGAACTGGGTTTGCCTTTGTAGCTAAGGTATCATTGGTTGAAGTATATTGAAGCTTCAAAATAGCCCCAATATCACCAGCTTCTAATTTAGTAACTTTCTCTTGTTTATTTCCTCTTAATACCACAATTGACCCAATCTTTTCATTTTCATCTTTATTTGTATTGTAAGCAGGAGTTTCTGTGGATAATACGCCTGATACAACTTTCACATATGAAATTTGAGCAAAAGCATCATTAACAGTCTTCCAAACAAAGGCCACAAAGTTCCCTGCTGGGTCAACTTTAACTTCTGTTTCAGCACCTTTAACTGTACCTTTATATGAAACTTTATTTGCGTTAGTAGCATAATCAACTATTGAATCTAATAAAGTATCAATACCAACATACTTAGTAGCTGTTCCACATAGAATTGGTCTGATTGTATTGTGACGTAAACCGTGACCTAAACCTTCAATAACCTCTTCATTTGTGAATGGTTCACCAGAGAAATACTTTTCAGTCAATTCATCTGTTGTCATAGCGATAGCTTCACATAAAACATCATATCCTGAATCAACTTGACCTTGTAAACTTGCAGGAATATCGCTTTCCTTACCTCCAATGTAGGCTTTCTTAGTAATGATATTTACAACACCAGTAGCCTTACCACCCTCTATAATTGGAAGAGTTAAAGGCACAGCTTTACAACGTCTTTCTAATTCCTCAACAACTTTAGCATAATCAGCATTCTCTTCATCAACTCTTGTGATAAAGAACATGATTGGTAACTCCTGAGCCAAAGCCTGGTGATATGCTTTCATGGTGCCTGATTGAACACCATCTTTTGCGCTTACAACAATTAAAGCATTATCTGCCACTGACATTGCGGCAGTTTGTTCTCCAGCAAAGTCCAAATACCCTGGAGTATCCAAGAAATTGATCTTTTGGTTTCTCCATTCAACTGGAACTACATGAGTGTAAACAGACATCCCACGTTTTACTTCTTCACTATCACTATCAATAATACTTGTACCATCTACAGCTTTTCCAAAGCGGTCTGTTACTTTATTATTGAAGAGAATAGATTCCAATACTTCTGTTTTCCCTGCACCAGTATGTCCTAAAACAGCAATATTCTTAATGTTTTTGGTTTCATAGTCTTTCATTTAATTTCCCCCTATCCTAATTCCTTTTCTATTTCCTCGTTATGATGCCTAGTTAAATAGTAATCATAAGCTTTTCTTCCATCTTTATCTGTAATATTCTTATCAGCACCATGCTGTAACAACTGTCTAATTAATTCATCAAATCCAGCATAGCTAACCCTCATCAAAGCTGTACATCCCATATTATCCTGGATGTTAACATTAGCCATACGTGCTAGTAAAACATCAATTACCTCAATTGCTCCTGCACTACAAGCTTCCATTAACGCTGTTCTTCCCTTAGCGTCCTGCTGATTCACATCAGCCCCTGCCTTCAATAAAGTTCTAACAATGTTTTCATGTCCTTGGAAAGCTGCCCTCATCAGAGCAGTGTTTCCTTGATTGTCTGCTGCATTCACATCAGCTCCTGCATCGATTAATAGTTGAACAACTTCCTCATGTCCCTTTTTAGCTGCTCCCATTAATGCTGTTTTATTATTTTCGTCTTTAGCATTAACGTCAGCCCCTGCATCTAATAATACTTGCGTTACCTGAATGCGTCCTCTTCTTGCGCAACGCATCAATGCCGTTCTGTTTTCTTCATTTGTGACATCAACCGCAACTCCTTTAGCTAAAGCATCTTTAACTACATTGATATCACCAACAGTAGCCGCTTCTAAAAACTTTAATTCTAACTGATCCATGGTCATTACCTCCTCGCTAGATCACGTTATAAAAAAGATGCTCACAAAAAAGCATCTTTAACTATTATTCACACTGAAAGATTCCACCATTAAGGTGGTTTCCTCCCCTCCGATATATGCCCTCAAATCTAGTCCTACATTAAAAGGACTTTTAATATTATTCATTTGCATATTGACCTATAATTCCTGTTAGTTCTATTTTACTTTTTATTCAGTATTAATTCAAGTAATTAATCTAGTTTAATTTGTTCATAAAACTCTTTATTGAACAAATCAACATCCACCTCGTAGTCATAAGCTTTTCGCCCTTCAACATATGTATACATACAGTTAAAATCATCATCAATGACCACAAAGTCTGCAAGCTTACCAATTGCAATACTACCCCTCATGTCACCAAACCCATATTTTCTTGCAGGATTAAGACTGCTCATTTTTATTACCTCAAGCAGTGGGATTTCTAGTTTTTGGACTAAGTTTTTAATTCCATATAGAACTGCTTTACTGCTACCTGACAATCTACCTGTAGCACTTAAAATGAAACCTTCCTCGTTGACAAATATGGTTGCTCTATCAGATTTAACATTGTTCTCATCAGTTTTTCCTTCGATTAATGACATTCCTTTGTATTTGCCAACTGGTAAACCTGCATAAGAAACATTATCAGAAATCATCATGAAACGGCTGTAATCTTTGACTTTGAAGTAAAGCTTAATCATTTCTAAGCTAACATGTAATCCATCACAGATTACTTCACAATCCACTTCTGGTCTAAGCAAGCATGCTCCCAATGCACCAATGTCACGATGATGCAGTCCTGTCATAACATTTCCCAAATGTGTCGCAACAGTTATGCCATTATCAATTCCAATGTTTGTCTCTTGATAATTCGCATTTGTATGATAAACACCTACCTTAACACCTAGATTCACAAAGAACCTAATTGCTTCTAAGGCGTTAGGCACTTCTGGAGCTATGTCTACCAATAACAAATGTCCTTGCCCAGCTTCTACCATTTTTTCAGCCACATCCAGGTCAACAGCAGGATAACCAGTATTTATGCCCTTTTCTCCCACTCTTGCGCCCCATGGACCTTCACTATGAATTCCAAGGATTTTGGCTCCTTCATAACCTTTGTCCATTTGATCGACAATTGATTTAATTGCGATTGGATGCACCGTTGTAGGAAAAACTCCTGTAACGCCACTTGAAGCCAGGCCTTTTAAATAACCTTTTAATTCAGCAGCAGAAACCTCTTTGTTGTTTGATACGTTATAGCCAAAACAACCATGATTATGTGTATCAATGATTCCTGGTATTATCTTTTTACCACTAAAGTCTAAATCTGCTTTAATGCCAGAATCCTTTGCGTAAAAATGAGCAAATTTACCATCTTTGATTTCAAGATAGCCATCTCTAACTACATTCTCCATGTAGATGTGATTACAATATATTATCATTACCCTACTCCCTTGTTAATTAGATTATAGCACCCATTAATACTTGTATACTATAAAGTAGTTGGATAATCTAAAAATAATTGCTAAAATATGGGTAACTGGATTTAGGGAGGGCAAACACATGAAAGAGCCTGTATTAGTCATATTAGCAGCCGGCTTAGGAAGCCGTTATGGTGGGCTTAAACAAATTGATACTGTTGGTAATAATGGCGAAAGTATTATTGATTTTTCAATCTATGATGCTTACAAAGCTGGTTTCAGAAAAGTAGTGTTAATCATCAGACGTGAGCATGAAGAATTATTCGATTTACACATTGGTAATAAGATTAAACCTTTCATGGATGTTGCCTATGCTTATCAAGATGTTAAGGACTTACCTGAACCATTTGTGTGTCCTGATGAAAGAACAAAGCCATGGGGAACTACTCAAGCTCTATTAACAACAGAAAGCTTTGTTGATGGTCCATTTATGGTTATCAATGCTGATGATTTCTATGGACGTGAATCATATGAAATCATGTATAAATTCCTGACTGAAGAAGCAAGTGATGATAACTTCTGCATGGTTGGTTACCAATTGAATAACACTTTAACCGATAATGGTTCTGTAACAAGAGGTGTTGCCAAGACTGATGACAACGGTTACCTTACTGAATTAGTTGAGATGCAGAAAATCAAAAGAGTTAATGGGCAAGCTGTCGCAGAAACTGATGAAGGTGATATAGTCATTACTGAAGGCTACTCATCTATGAACTTCTGGGGATTCACTGATGCAATTTATCCATTTATGTTGGAAAAATTCAAGGAATTCTTAAGCAAGAACGTAAATGACTTAAAAGCTGAATCTGTAATTCCAACAGTTATAGGAGAATTAATCAAAGAAAACAAGGTTAAGGTTAAAGTAATTCCTACAAATGCTCAATGGTTCGGAGTCACCTACCCACAAGACAAGGACATGGTGGTAAGACGCATTGCAAGTTATAAAGTTGATGGAGTTTATCCATTCAACCTATGGAAACAATAAAAGAACTTCAAAATTTGAAGTTCTTTTCATTTATACAATCGCAATACTATCACCATCAACAACAATAGTACTATTATAAAACTCTGTTAATAGCTTAATCATTTCATCAACATCTTGGCTTCCCGCTGTCTCAAATGATGAGTGCATTGCCAACTGAGGTAAACCTATATCCGCTGCCATTAAGGATACATGAACATTAGCTATGGCAGCCTGAGTTCCTCCACCCCTCAAATCACTCCTATTTGCATAGTATTGATACTTGGCATCCCCATTTTGGCACAATCTTTGAATGATTGCTTGAGAAACTGCATCAGTAACATAACTTTGAGCGGCATTAAACTTAATGACAACGCCTTTATTTAACTTAGCTTGATTGGTGCTATCATATAACTCTGGATGATTAGGATGAACAGCATGGGCGTTATCAGCACTAATCATAAAAGAGTTGGCTAATATGCTGGCAACATCTGATGAGTTGAAGAAAAATGAAGCAAATATCCTGTTAATAACATCTTCCAAGAAGGTGGAAGCCATTCCCTGTCTAGACATGCTACCGACTTCTTCATTATCAAATACCGCAAAGATATTAACTGAATGTTCTGAGAATGAATGTTTAAACGCTTGCAGAGAAGTATAAGCACAAGCTAAATCATCCAATCTAGCAGCACTTATGAATTCACCTTGACTACCCCAAGTATAACCTTCCTGACGATTATATAGGAACAAGTCATAAGAGCAAACATCACTACTGACAATTCCCAATTCTTCAGCAATCTTATTCACCAAAAAGTTTTCATTATCAGCTAAACCTACTAATGGAATTAAATCGACTTGAGGGTTCCATTTGTAGCCATTATTAACTTCTCTGTTTTGATGAATTGCTACATTAGGAATAATTGCCATATTTTCATCAAAATCAATTAATTTAGAAACCAGTCTACCCTCTTCATTCACAATTACTCTGCCGGCAATTGATAATGGCCTATCTAACCATGTTGATAAGATTGCTCCACCATATACCTCAACATTAAGTTTGGTGTAGTTAGGATCCTTTATATTTGAGACTGGTTTAATTTTAAAACATGGTGAATCAGAGTGACTAGCAACAATATTTAAAGATCTAACTTGAATCATTTCTGGAATTTTAAAAGCGATAATACTTGTATCATTTCTCATTACATAGTAATATCTATTATTTTCCAATTTCCAATTGTCAGTTTCTCTTAACTTAATAAATCCAGCATCTTTTAATTCTTCCTCAATTTGACTGGTGGCATGGAATACACTATGACATCCATTGAGGAATTTAATCATACTTTCTGCTTTTGCGTTACTACTCATCTTTATTCTCCTTTTTTTTAGCTATTAATAAGCCATCACCTATATTTAGATTAGTACAAATATAATCTTCATTATTCAACATTTCTTCTCTGAAGGCTCCAAATTTTTTTACTAGTTTCATTAATCTTGGAGAATGAACAATCTCTGGGTGATCAATGAAACCATGAAAGTAAACATCATCAATTATAAAATAGCCATTCTTATTGAGATTTTTTTCGTATCTGTTCAATAGTTCACTATTGTGAGCTTTAGGACCATCTAATAAAATCATATCAAACATCTTGTTGGTTTCATATTGCCTTGCATCACAGTTAACTACTTC
>CADBLN010000107.1 GCA_902795525.1 uncultured Erysipelotrichaceae bacterium
CACAAAATCATCAACAGTACCATCAATTGCTAGTAAGGTTTCAAAATGATCATTATTCATTTTTACTAAAATAGATTTTTCTTGAGCACATGTTAGGAAATAGTTAGTGTTATTTTCATATACTCTATTCTTGCTTCTTCCATATCTTGAATCAGTGGTAACAGTATTGAATAAGGAGTATTGAGTATCTACCCTCAACTCCATCTTACCATCGACTAGTTCATAGATCTTTCCAGCTTCCATATCACCAAAATCTTTGCCAAAGGTACCTTTAACAAAAATCTTTCCCTTATCTTCAAAGACTTGGTGTATCTGCATCTTTTCATCATATATTTTTTCGACCCTGTCGTTATCTAAATCATATTTGTAGACTTTATCATATTTCGTTTTAAAAGTTGTGAAATCATTCGCATTAAAGATTAATTCACCATTAATGATATTGAAACTGCCAACATCAAATGTTTCAGGAGTAATCCTTTTTATTGAATAATCTTTTTTATCTACCAAGAATAAGGCATTCCTATTACCATTAATAATGCCCGCCCCATTAAATACAAATGGATATTCATCAAAAACGATATAATCTTCATTATCCTTAGCTTCTTGATCAACCTTATCTTTCTCTTCTTGTGAAAGACAATAATAATCTGGACAAGTTCTCTTTATATCAGCACTTACCACATAGTGCTGCCCAAAATCAACAATCTTACTAACTGAGACAGGTAAGGTGAAGGCCTCTTCCATACCATTCTCTGTAAGCTTATGAAATGTGGTAAACACCCCTTTTTTCTCTTGGTCATTTTTAACAATAAACAGCCCATCATCTAAAACAAAGTAGACCATTCGCTTTTCCCAAGGAGTTTCTTCCTTAACCTTATGGCTGGAGGTATCTAATGATACTAGCTGTTGAAGATAACCATCGTCTTCTTCATCTACTTTTGTACGCACAAAAAACACCTTACTTTTATCTTTCGCAATCTCTAAGGCTGATAAAAATGTAAAAGTTTTAAATTGTTCTAATTCAATGCCCTTCATATGTTTCTCCTTATTATTCTTTTTTCTAAATCAGGAAGTCTTAACTTAGAAAGAAAAATAATATAGAACAAGAGAGAACTCACGGGGAGTCCTCTCTTAAACTAATCTAAACTCCTAGATTATTCTGGGCAATTAACATACCAGAAGATATGGTTTGCTTGTGGGTTATTAATAACACCAGTTGTACCAGTTTTTTGTAGTGATACTGTACCATATCCGAATAGTGGAATATTGTAGCACATTTCTTCTACTGCATATTGTTCTGCTTCATGTAACTTAGCAAAACGTGCTTCACCTTCCAATTCCATTGATTCGAATAAGATTGAGTCATACTTTTCATCACCAAAGAATGTTCTTCCTTCTGGGTCGTTGTAAACTGCGATAAGTTCTAGATAGTTCCATGGATCAGCGTAGTCAGCACTGAAAGCATTTCTACAAATATCATAACGTCCATAACTTCTATCATCAAAGAATGTACGTAATTCAGCTGTACTTAAAGTAACATCAATATAGATATCCTTTAATTGTTCAGCAATAACAGCTGCCGCTAAGTCATGCATTGAGTTCTGGTTGTATGAGTAAGTCAATGCTAGTCTATTATTTTCATTGAATCCAGCTGCTTCCATCAATTTCTTAGCTTCTTCTTTGTCAGTGTATACTAACTTGTGATCATTATCAGCGTTAGTACGGAAATCTGTTCCATCATGATCTGGTAAACCCTTTGGAATGAAACCATATAGTTCATAGTAGACTTCACCAGCATCGAAAGCTGTGACAAATGCACTTCTGTCAATACCTAATTGAATAGCACGACGTACGTTTCTATCTTTTAGGGCATCATTAGCTGTGAAACAGTTCACATTCATGTAGTAGTTAATTTGTCCCCAAACTTCTGCTTGGTCTTTTAATTCAGCATTATTCATAACGTCAGAACTTGCGATTGTACTATAATCGATTTCACCAGTTTGGAAAGCCATTTGAGCTGCTTCCTCTGAGGCAATGATTTTAGCAATCATAGTTTCAACAATTACTTTGTCTGCATGAGCAAAGTAAGGATTCTTTTCCATAATGAACTCATTAGCTGAATCGATCTTTGTTGGAACAAAAGCTCCAGTTGTTGGATAACCAACAGTGTTAGACCATTCTGAATCCTTTTCAGGAGCAATATCAGGTCTTAAAGCCGCAAATACTGGGGTTGGTAATAATGAGATAAAGAATGGGCACTTAGCATTTAAAGTGATTTCTAATGTGTTATCATCAATTGCTTTAACGCCTACATCATCCATATCTGCTACAGCTTCACCAACGTGTTTTTCAGCATTTACGATATAATTGGTAATCATTGTCAGATAACCAACCTCGTCGTAACCATAACCGATACAACGTTTGATACCATAAACATATTGGTCTGCAGTAATCGCAACGCCATCACTCCATTTTGAGTTTGGATCCAAATGGAATGTATAGACTAAACCATCATCTGAAACTTCATGGCTGATACAATGGCCATTTTCAACTTCACCAGTTTCAACTAAATAGAATAATGGATACCAAATCTCATTTGTAATCTCAGCTGTAACTGAGTCTCCACATTGTGCTGGGTCTAGATAAGTTGGTTCACCACCTACAGCATATGTGAATGTTGTCTTGGCTCCTTTTGAGCCGCCACCATTATTACCATTATTTTTGTTACCACAAGCTGCCAGTGATAATACCATCAAAAGTGATAATAAAATGGCAAATAGTTTTTTGAAAGTCATAAATACACTTCCCCTTTCTTATTTTTCGTACAAATGGCAAGCCACTGTACGAGTGCCGACCTCAATTGGTTTAGGTCTTTCTTTATGACAACGCTCTGTAGC
>CADBLN010000108.1 GCA_902795525.1 uncultured Erysipelotrichaceae bacterium
AAGGTTTGCTCTATTAAAGATATTTACGCCCCAAGATTTGCGGCTGCTTTAATAGAAAAGAAATTGGAAGAACATCGTATGAGCAATGCTTGTAAAATTCATATTATTACTGCAGAATCAAGGTTTACTTCCGAGCATTTTCATATAGGTTTCTTTGACATAACACACTCTATCCCAGATTGCCTTGGGTTAGCCATTCAAACACCTAACGGGTGGATTATGTCAACTGGTGATTATAAATTTGATTTAACCCCAGTGGCCACAAACGCTGATTATCAGAAAATTTCTTATTTGGGAGAGTTCGGAATTGATTTATTATTGTCAGATTCAACTAATTCAGCTGTACCAGGTTTTTCCATTTCTGAAAAGCAAGTTGCCAAAAGCATCATGGGTATAATGGAAAAAACCAAGGGACGTTTAATTATTGCCACTTTTTCAAGTAATGTTCATCGTATCCAACAAATAATAAGTGCTGCTATTGCCTATGGTAGAAAAGTTTGTATAATTGGCCGCAGTATGGAAAATGTTGTTCAAATAGGTCGTGACTTGGGTCATATAAAAGCCAGGAATGAAGATTTCATTGAGCCTGGTAGTTTAGATGCTTTCCCAGCAAATAAGCTTTGTGTGCTTTGCACAGGCTCCCAAGGTGAACCAATGGCAGCATTAAGTCGAATGGCAAACGCTTCTCATCGATTTGTAACAATAATTCCTGGAGATACAGTGGTATTTTCTAGTAATCCTATTCCTGGAAATGCTACAAGTGTTAATGAAGTGGTAAATAGCTTAACACGATTGGGCGCAAATGTTTTAACAAACTCAATGTTAAACAATTTACACACCACCGGCCATGCTTCTCAAGATGAACAAAAACTAATGTTGCAACTTGTGAAACCAAAATTCTTTATGCCTATGCATGGTGAATATAAGATGTTAAGAATGCATGCCGATACTGCAACAGAAGTAGGCATTCCTGCTGAAAACATTTTTGTTTGTTCAAATGGTGATATTTTAGTGTTGAGGGACCATGAAGTTTTCCTTTGCAATACTAATCGTATTCAAACCAACAATATATACATTGATGGTACTGATTCTAGTGGTATAGCAACTGCAGTCTTAAAAGATAGACAAGTTCTAGCTGACAATGGTTTGGTTTCTGTAATTGTTACAATCGACTCTAGAACCAATACAATTCTATGTAGACCAAACATTGTTTCAAGAGGATTTATCTTTATAAAGGAAAGCCAAACTCTCTTGAAGGAAGCTGAACTAATTGTTTATGAAGCATTAAAGAAAAAAATGTCCCAAAAAACAACTTTTGGAGAGCTGAAGAGCTGTATAAAAGAGAGTTTGGAACCATTTTTGTACTCTAAAACTCAACGTAATCCAATTGTCATACCTGTAATTTTGAATCATACTGAAGCAATGGCCTTGCTGAAAAAGTAACAAAAGATAAAGTCCCTTCAACTTTTTAGAGTATATATGCTAAAATTAAGCATATGAAAAGAAAGACAGTTATAACCCTTATAGTAATTGTATCCATATCCATTTATACTGCTTTTAATTACTATAATGCTTACTCAATCAATCCAACAGATTTTGAAATTAGATATCTTGATTTAAACAACTCCAACATACCTGATAGTTTTGATGGTTGTACCATAGCTTTCATCAGTGATATTGAATTTGGAGCTTTTTTTAATGAAGAACGTTTAAATAAATTTAAGGACACTATTGATGACCTACAAATTGATATGTTAATTTTTGGTGGTGATTTGTTTGACAGAAATTATAGCCCTGTTAGCGATGACATTAATCTTCTAACAGAAGTACTATCAAACATAAATGCCCCATTTGGGAAATTCGCTATTCTTGGCGATTTTGATCAAACCTCAGAACAAAGGACTGCTTTAGTAAAAAAAATCCTAAATGATGCAGAATTTGAATTATTAAATAATAACCCTTTGGTCATTCATTACAATACCGGAGAATTTATTAATCTGATAGGAATTGATTATTCTGAAGATATGCCTGACATTAGCAATTTATTTAACAATATCGATAGTCAGCAATACACCATAACAGTAGTTCATGGTGCTGAGTTTGCTAAAAACTTACCAGCTGGACTTAGTAACCTTACTTTAAGTGGTCACTCGCACCACATGCAAATAAACTTACCCTTCTTTATCAATTATGAAGATTATCGACACAATGATAAAACAGGTATTGGTAAGTTTAACCTCGATAACACCCTCTTGTATGTTACCAGAGGAATTGGCACAACCAAAACCGACTGCCGCTTCTTTAGCGATCCTGAAATTATTTACTTTAGAATTAAAAAATAAGAGGGTCATAGACTCTTACGTAATCTTATAATAAAGACTGATTGATATAACAAAAATAAGATGCTTGGTAGCATCTTATTTCTTTGTTTATTTTCCTAAGAATTGTCTTGTTCTATCCTTTTGGGGATTTTCAAATATTTGATTTGGACTCCCTTTTTCTTCAATTACCCCCTGATCCATGAATATTATTTCTTTGCTTATTTCTTTGGCGAAGCCCATTTCATGAGTTACTATCAACATTGTTGTTCCCTCATATGCCAACTCTTTTATTACTTCCAATACCTCTTTTGACATTTCAGGATCTAAAGCACTAGTAGGCTCATCAAATAGTATCACTTCCGGTGACATACACAAAGTTCTAGCAATTGATACTCTTTGTTTTTGACCTCCAGACAGTTGATTA
>CADBLN010000109.1 GCA_902795525.1 uncultured Erysipelotrichaceae bacterium
AGGTAGAGGAAAACCTGGCAACTCCGAGGCTGGTCATTCAAACTTAGGAGCCGGTAGAACTGTTAAACAAGATGATATCAGAATTGATTTAGCTATCGAAAATGGTGATTTTAAAGAAAATGAAGCAATTGTTGGGGCTTGTCAAAAAGCTGCAAAAACAAATAAAGCTGTTCACTTAATTTCATATTTAACTTACAAGTCATCACATGGATCAATTGAATACGCAATTCAAGCTGTAGAAACAGCTAAAGAAGCTGGCGTTGACAATATCTATTTACATATAATATTTGATGGACGTTCAACCGAGCCTGGAAGTGCACCTCAATTATTAGAAGAATTAGAAGAAAGACTGCAACAGATCGGAGCTGGTCTTGTTGTTGATGGTGTTGGTAGAGGCTTCGCTTTAGATCGAGACCATAATTGGGAAAAAGTCAAAAAAGCATACGATGTAATGGTTATTGGAAAAGGAACTCATTACGAAATCTAAAATTCAAAGGTTAGTAATCAAACTAACCTTTTTTTGTGCTTAAAAAGCCCGTAATTTCATTTTGAGAGACATTTCAAGTACTTATGATAAAGAAATATAGCATATTATTAAAAACGTTTATAAACCTTCTTCTTCAACAAACTTATAAAAATCTTTTTCTTTATCAACATCTTTTTCCGATATGGTGCCAACTGGCATAGCATAAAAGATAAACTCTTCTTCACCATCTAAGTCAAAGTATTTATCACATAAGTTACCATTAACAGCACCAATTGCGCAACCACCAAGTCCGATGCTTGTTGCCGCCAAATAAACATTTTGAGTTATATGCCCTGCATCACAAGAAACCATCCGGTGTGCATAGATACCATATCTCCACTCTGCCCTATAGCAAACAAAACTATAATATAAAACGACATTCGCTTTATCTGCCCATCGTTGCCCTTGCAAAGAGTCAGAAATAAAATCTTTAAGATTATCAATCTGTTTTAAAAATTCAATCTGGTGTTTCATTGGCAAATAGTGATAAAGTCCATCTTTTAACCCTTCAACATTTTGTATTGTCATATAACACTCAAATTCATGTCTTGCTCCTCCACAAGGCACAGTTCTCAAAGTGGCATATGATTTTCCTCTTATTTCTTTCACTCCTTGAGAACACCATAATAAATATGATAGTTCTAACAACGAAATCTTTTCTTGAGTATAAACCCGATGAGATTCACGTGAGTTAATCACATGTAAAAAATCATTATCAATTTCTAAATCATTGAAATTTAATGATAATTCAATAACGTTATTGGTCATTGGTTTTTTTACTAATGGTGGCTGTGGTTTCTTTAGTTCTTGATCAGTCTTATAGTCTTCAATCTTTACTATATTTGTTCGTAACCAGTTTCGTCCTTCTTCTACTCTTTTTACTATTTCTTTTTTTAAATCATTCATACAACATCCTCTAATTAAATCCAATTATACAAAAAAAGCTCAAGTTTATCACTTGAGCTAACTGATTTCATTAAATCTTAAGCTTTTCCTTCAGAACCTAAGACTTCTTTAATCTTATGAGCAACAATGTCCTTAACATTTTGTCTTGCGTCTGTTAAATATTGACGAGGGTCAAAATGATCAGGATGTGCATCAAAGTGTTCTCTGATACCTGCTGTTAAACCTAAACGTAAGTCACTATCAATATTAATCTTACATACAGCCAATCTGGCAGCTTCACGCAATTGTTCTTCAGGAACACCTATAGCATTCTTTAAATTACCACCATGTTCGTTAATAATTTTAACATATTCTTGAGGAACTGAACTACTTCCATGTAGAACGATTGGGAAACCTGGTAATCTCTTTGAAACTTCTTCCAAGATATCAAAACGTAATGGTGGAGGTACTAAAATTCCCTTTTCATTTACTGTACATTGTTCCGGTCTAAACTTATAAGCACCATGGCTTGTTCCAATAGCAATTGCTAGAGAGTCACAACCGGTTCTAGTAACAAACTCTTCAACATCTTCAGGTCTTGTATATGATGAATCCTCAGCTGAAACCTTAACATCATCTTCAACACCTGCTAAAGTTCCAAGTTCAGCTTCAACTACAACACCGTGTGCATGGGCATATTCAACAACCTTTTTTGTAATTTCGATGTTTTCTTCAAATGGTTTACTTGAACAGTCAATCATAACTGATGTAAAACCACTATCAATACACTCTTTACAAGTTTCAAAATCAGCCCCATGGTCCAAATGCATAACAATTGGAATATCTGTTGATTCAACAGCAGCATAAACTAGATGCATTAAATAAGCACTTTGAGCATATTTTCTAGCACCAGCTGATGCTTGCAAGATAATTGGTGAACGTAATTCATTTGCTGCTTCGGTAATAGCTTGGACAATTTCCATGTTATTAACGTTAAAAGCACCTATCGCATATCCACCATTATATGCTTTTTCAAACATTTCTTTTGAAGTAACTAATGGCATAATACTTCTCCTCTCTGACCTATTAAAATTATACTTTAATTTAATTACAAAATATAGACAAATTTACACTCATCTTACTATAGCTGCTTCATAAAAATCTTTTTCCAATATGATAACTATGATAAAATTGTCTTGATGAGGGAGTAACAGACACGTATTGTGTAGTTAAGTCGTCACCACGGTTTTAAACCCGGCTTACTTTAAATTGTGAGACTCATACACCGCGATTGCTGTGCGTGGGGAATTTCTTTCTTAAGATAACAAGCACAGTAAAGCGACTGTGCTTTTTTGATAGAAAGGATGAGTGACATTTGAAATATTTAACTGGATTTAGTGCTGATTTACATAGTAAAAATACTAATATTGAAAAGAGAAATACTCATATCACAAAACTACTAAATCAAGTAATGATATCTAACTCTTGTGGATTTGATTTATGGGCTTAAATTTCACAACTTATATTAGTTATTTAAAAGAATATCCTGCATTAATTATTACTTCACTACTTACCCTGTCTGTGATATTTGTTAATGGATGGACTGATGCACCCAACGCTATTGCGACATGTGTTTCAACTAGAGCTATGAAGCCAAAACCAGCTATCATCATGGCTGCAGTATTTAACTTTATTGGACTCTTTGTTATGACTTTGATAAATGCCAAGGTTGCAGAAACAATCTTCAACATTGTTGATTTTGGAAATAACGCTCACGAAGCTCTCATTGCCCTATGTGCTGCGATGATTGCCATTGTATTATGGGCTTCATTAGCCAGTGTATTTGGCATTCCAACTTCAGAGAGCCATGCCTTAATAGCTGGATTAACTGGTTCTGCTATTGCTGCTCACGGTAATTTATCTGGAGTCAATGGGAGTGAATGGAGCAAAGTAATCTATGGACTATTTGCCTCTACGATTCTAGGCTTTCTTGTGGGTTTTTTGATGGTTAAGATAGTAGAAGCCATCTGTAAAAACATGGATAGAAGAAAAACCAATAAGTTCTTCGGTGGAGCAGAAATATTTTCCGGGGCTTCTATGGCTTTTATGCATGGAGCCCAAGATGGCCAAAAGTTTATAGGTGTGTTCTTATTAGGCATGTTCTTAGTACAGGGAAAAACTTCTACTGAAACCATATCGGCACCAATTTGGCTAATGTTAATATGTGCTATTGTTATGGGAATTGGAACCTCTATTGGTGGCATGAAAATTATAAAGTCAGTTGGAATGGATATGGTTAAGATGGAAAACTATCAAGGGTTTTGCGCTGATATGTCTGGAGCTATCTGTATCCTCCTTTCCTCACTTACAGGATTGCCTGTCTCAACGACCCATGTCAAGACAAGTGCCATTATGGGCGTTGGAGCTAGTCGAAGCCTCAAAAGGGTTAACTGGCTTATCGTAAAAGACATGGTGATGACATGGATATTAACCTTTCCTGGCTGTGGCTTGGTAGGATATCTAGTAACTAAAGTTTTTATAACAATTTTCTAGAAAGGAATATTATATGAGTAACAAACTGGATTATTTTGAATATTTTAATGAGGTTTCTCAATTTGCTTGTGAACAATCACAGTTTTTGTATGATACATTACGACAATATGATGCACAAAAACTCCCTGAAAGCATCAAGCACATGCACGATTATGAGCACAAGGCAGATTTAAAGAAAAGCGAAATGATAGCTCAGCTCATCAAGGAGTTCTTACCTCCTTTTGATAGAGATGACATTGTCTCACTGGCTGAATTATATGACACTGTATGTGATACAATTGATGATGTTTTGCTAAAGTTCTATATGTACAACATCACCACTTGCAACGAGGAAGCAATTGTTATTTCAGAAAAGATTGTTGAAATCTGCCAAGAATTAAAAGGACTAACTGCTGAACTAGGTGGTTTCAAAAAGCCTGATAAACTGCTAGAAAAAGTAATAAGAGTTAATCAGATTGAAGATGAGGGTGACAAACTATATTTAAATGTCATGCATGATTTATTTGTAAAACCTCAAAAAAACAATAAAAACCTTATATGCTGGAGTAATATTTACACTTGTCTAGAAGACTGTTTTGATGCATGTGAGAATACAGCTGACCTCATTAGAAATATTATCATTAAAAACTCATAAATGAATTGTGGTGATCTTCCAATTAATGAGAATTATTAAGAGTCCTATGCATAGGACTTTTTCTATTTTTATGTGGTAGAATTATCATTATCTAAAAAAGTATATGAATTGAATTACTTCATTTCATATACTCCTTTTTCTTTTGGCTTCATAGTAGAATTTAGTATCAAGTTAGCACTGATATCCCCTGTCACATTTAAAGTTGTATACAACATATCTAGAATTTTATAAATACCTGCGTATAAACCCATAAAGCTTAACGGAATTCCAAGCATTTCTAAATAAGTGGCTCCAATGACAACTCCACCATTTGGTATACCTGGCGCTGACATATTTAATAATACCGCTATCAGAATCATATACAAATATGTGATTAGAGTAACTTCCACAGCAAATATTTTTGCACAGAACAAACCTAACAACGAAAATGAAACAGCCCCCCCGCACATATGGATTGTGCAACCTAAAGGCACTACAATATCAGTTATCTTACTATCTACATTTAGCTCTTCTTTGCACAGTTTAATAGTGTAAGGTAAGGTGGCAGCACTTGAACAAGTTGCTAAAGTCATGGTCCATATTGGATATATCTTTCGTATTAGTTCTTTTAAATCCAATTTACATATGTATTTTAAAGGTATTACCATTACCAAAAACAACACCACAATACCACAGGCATATGCTGTTATTATGTATTTGAGACCTGCCAATAAAGTAGCTAGGCCAAATTTATTTGTATTTACAGCCATTAAGGATAACACCGCAATTGGCGTGTAATATGTTAAGAATCCTAATATTTGGTAAAGATAATCTCTCACTTTTTTTAAAGCTTCAATAAATGTTTCAGCTTTAACTTTTGCGGAAATTACACCAACCAGATAAGAAAGAATGATGGTAAAAAACAAATACTTACCTGTGAAAAAACCTTTAATATCTTTAGGTAGTAAGTTAAGAAAAATACCGGATATTTTAATGTCTGTTGTTTGAACCACATTTTCAGTATCAACAAAAACATAGCCTTTTGCTGGGTCAATTATCCAAACGACAATAGAGGAAACCACAAAACTTACTAAAAACATTCCAACAAATAAAATAACTGTTTTAACGACAAAATTACTTTTATTCTTAGATGAATCATAAATTGAAGCACTAATGGAAGTAAATAATATTGGAGTTATCAAAAACTTTAAAAAATCAAGATAAAAGGTTCCTAAAAACTCAATTTTAGAAACATTTCCTTTTAATATTAAACCCATTATTACCCCTATAATCAGACTGATTAAGGTGATAACACTAATTCTTTTCTTCATAATACCTCATAATCCTTTTAACCGCTTCTTTGCTATTCTCAATGGAACCTAAGCCACTCACCCTAAAGTGATCATCTCCACTTTGACCAAAGATTGCGCCAGGAACTACAACAACACTTATCTCATTCAAAAGAAGTTTAAAATAATCGAAACTCTTAATGTTTTCTTTTATCTTAACCCAGATGTATGGTGAATCATCCCCACCAACAACCTCAAAACCCATTTTAATAAATGAATCCTTCAGATACTTTATATTATCCTTATATGCCTTTAGATTTGCCTCTAACAAGATTTTTGACTCAGGCAGATATGTTGCCACTGCTCCCTTTTGTGCCACGTAAGAAGCCCCATTAAATCTATTGATAGTCCTTTCCTTAAAAAGCTTATCATCTATTTCTTTAGGTAAAACAAAATAAGAACATCTTAAACCTGTAAACGAAGCTCTCTTAGAAAAACTATTTAATTCAATACAACAGTTTTTGCTTCCAGAAATTTCATAAATGCTTTTAGGCACATCCTCACTTGTTATAAAACAAGAATATACATTATCATATATGATCACTGCTTTTTCCTTTAATGCATAGTCAATCCATTTTTGTAAATCATCATAAGTATAAGCAATGCCGATTGGATTGCTTGGTGAACAAATATAAATAATGTCATAATGCTCATTTGGAACAATCATTTTGTAATTAGAATCACAATCGGTATAGTAAACTTCCCTACCTAATGCAAAAGCGCCATTACGATAAATCGGGTAGGTTGGATTTCCTAACAGAATTTTGTCATTTATATCAAATAACTCCAATAAGTTTGTAGAATCTGTTTTTGTTCCGTCAGAAACATAAACTTCTTCTTTACTTATACCTAATCCTCGATAATCATTATCAACAATGGTTTGACGTAATTCATCAATTCCATAATAATTTCCATAACCGGAAAAAGTTTTCATATCAGCTAAATCATCAACAGCTTTATGCATTGCAGCTATCACTGGTGCAACTATAGGTTTTGAAACATCACCAATGCCTAACGAAATGACATCCTTTTCAGGATGTGCTTGTTTGTATTCTTTAACATATGCACTTGCGGTTGAGAAGGCATTTTCTTGATCAATTTTTAATAGTTTCTTGTTTAACATATAAATATAATACATCAATTATGATATTTTCTAAATAACAGAAGCTATAAATCTTTTCAAACTTTATCTAAATGGTTTAAGCATCATAATTTGTCCCGTTTTTTAGAATTATGAACCATATTCATATATTCCATTAGTTGCTTAACTGCTTTTGCTCGATGAGAAAAGGTTTCTTTAAAACTAATCGGCAAACTCGCTGTTGTTTTTCCGTTAGAATCTTCAGAAATGAATATAGAGTCATAGCCAAATCCATTTGTCCCTTCTTCCTCAAAAGCAATGCGTCCATTCCAAACACCTTTAAATAAATTGGTCTTACCATATTCATCTATGAAGCAAATACAACATTCAAATCTAGCGGTACGATTATCTTTGTTCTCAAGTTGTTTGAGGATTGCCTCTCTTCTCTCTTTTTCGGTTTCTAAGCCTTTATATCTAGCACTATAAATTCCTGGTTCTCCATTTAAAGCTTCAACTATTAATCCTGCATCATCAGAAAGAACACATCCACCTGTTAAATCAAAAACTGCTCTTGCTTTTAATAAAGCATTTTCTTCAAAAGTAGATCCTGTTTCAGCAACTTCAATATTAATACCCTTTTCACTTTGAGAAAAAACTTCAAAACCGTATGGTTCTAAAATATCTTTATATTCAGCAACCTTACCTTCATTATTACTTGCAATTATCAATTCCATAAAATATCCTAACCTATAACTTTATTTTATCATCTGTTCATTAAAACAACTATTAAATAATGCTATAATTGTGAAGAGGTCTAAATATGAACAAAGCTCAAAAACTATGGTTACTGTTTAAAACGACATTTATTTCAAGCACAACCGCTAACTCTGGATATGCGATTTTAAGTGTGATGAAAAACTTGTTTGTTGAAAAATATAAATGGTTCAATGAAGATGAAATGAACGATTATATAGGGCTTGCACAAAGTGCTCCAGGGCCAATGGCCGTAAATGGAGCTGTAATTATTGGCTATCAAATTAATGGAATTTTCGGTTCTATCGTTGCCGTGATGGGTATTGTAATACCACCGATTATTATCATGATTTTGGTAACAGTTTTTTACCAATATATCGTTTCGAATGAGTATGTACGTCTTTTTATGGAAGGCATGGAAGCTGGAGTTTGTGCTTTATTACTAGATGTCATAATTGGTTTGTTTGTTAATGTAACTAAAGATAAGAGTATTTATCCATACATCCTAATCATCATTAGTTTTATCTATATAAAGTTTACCCACTTTTCCATCTTTTATTTAGCACTGGCTTGCGTCGTTGCAGGAGTTGTTAAAAGCTTGCTGACAACAAGAAAGGTTAGGAAATAATATGTTATTAGAAATCTTTTTTGTGTTTATGAAGATTGGTGCCTTAGCCTTTGGTGGAGCTTATGCATCAATTGCGGTTGTCGAAAAACAAGTTGTCGAAGTAGCTAAATGGATGTCTTATAGTGAATTTTCAAATTTGATTGCTATTGATGAATTGACACCTGGACCAATTATCATAAACTCTGCTACTTTTATTGGCATGCGTATGGGCGGTATTCCTGGAGCTATAATTGCTACATTAGGTGCCATTACACCTCCAATAATTATCACAGCACTATTGTTATTCCTATATCGCAAATATCGTGAAATCAAAATTGTTAGTGAGATATTATTTGCTTTAAAATGTATGGCTTTAGCTATGGTAATATCAACATTTATTTCAATTGGGGTAGCCACAATTTTTACAGGTAGCGGAGCAATGATTAGTAATACTGATTACTTATTGCTAATGATGTCACTAGCTTCATTCTTTATCCTACGAAAGTACAAAATCAATCCACTCTACATAATGCTAGTGTGTGGAGTAATTAATTTAGCAATTAAAACACTATTATAAAAGGAGAACTACTGATACGTTCTCCTTTAACTTGATTAGATTTCCTACAACCATTCTCCTTGTTTTTTTATTGCAATTTTCTTATATATTTGAATAATAGTTGCATAGAGAATTAATAGCACTAAAATCCACAACAAATAGTTTGTTGGCAACATTGCCAAATCAAAAATAGTCGCAATATTGGTAAAACAGATCAAAATAGTTACGCCAACGATTAGTATGGTTGAAAAAATTAATTGCTTTGATGAAAAACTATCAATCATTGGTTTTTTATCTGTTCTAATAAAGTGAATGATTAGTGATTGCGAAATTATGCCAAAAGCAAACCATCCTGTTTGAAAATATGAAGCAAGTTCTATTGTATTGAAACCCATAATATGCCACAGTACATAGAAGCAACAAACATCCAACAGTGTTGAAATTAATCCAAAAACTACCATGAACCTTTTAATCCCAACTGTATTCCATAGTTTTGGTTTTAAAATAAAATCTTCATCAACATTGTCAAACGGCATGCCTAACTGTGCAAAGTCATTTAAAATATTCTGAATAAGAATATGGATTGGTTTCAAAGGTAAAAATGGTAAGAATATGCTAGTTAAAACTACAGATAGAATATTACCAAAGTTACCACTAGTTGCCATATTGATGTACTTTAAAACATTGGTAAATGTTTTTCTACCATTCACTACACCTTGTTCCAGGACATTTAAGTCCTTTTCTAATAGGATGATATCAGCCGTTTCCTTAGCAATATCAACAGCAGTATCTACCGAAATTGAAACATCAGCTTGTTTTAATGCAGGAGCATCATTAATTCCATCACCCATATAGCCAACTGTCTTTCCCATCTCTTGATAAAGACGAACAATCCTTTGTTTTTGGATTGGTGATAGTTTAGAAAACAAGTGACAATCCTTCATTTTCTCTTTTAATTGATTATCATTTAAGCTATCGATTTGATTACCTAATAAATAGTTTTCAACACGTATACCAACTTTTTCACAGACATGCAAAGCAACCCCTTCGCTATCTCCCGTCAATACAATGGTTTCCACTCCATGCTTTTTTAGTGCCGTAATTGCTTCTGCAGCACTCTTTTTAGGTGGATCCAAAAATCCCAAAAAACCAATTAAAACCATTTCACTTTCATCATTCACACTAAAGGTACTTGTGTCACTAACGTTGTTTTTTTGAGCAATAGCAAGAATTCTTAAACCATCATGATTATTCTTTTCATAGACTTTATAAGCATCTGCTCTTTCTTTTTCTGACATTTTAACGACTCTGCCATCAACATCTATATAGTCACAAATTGCCAATACCTCATCTACAGCACCTTTGGTAATCAATTGTCTTTTACCTGTATCATCTCGTAAAACGACACTCATTCTTCGTCTGCTGAAATCAAATGGAATTTCATCTTCCCTGATATATTTTTCTTTTAAGATACCCATCTTTTCAGTTTCAGCTCGATTTATTATAGCAATGTCAATCAAGTTCTTTAGTCCTGTTTGGAAATAGCTGTTTAAAAAGGCATGTCTTAAAATTCTAATATCCTCATTCCCTTTTACATCCATGTATTTTTCCAAAACGATTTCGTCTTCAGTCAATGTACCTGTTTTGTCCGTACACAAAATATTCATTTGTCCAAAAGTTTGAATGGCACTCATCTTTTTGACGATGGTTTTTTGTTTGGACATCTCAACGGCTCCCTTAGCCATTGTACTTGTCATAATTACAGGTAACATTTCAGGAGTAATACCAACCGCAATAGTGATCGCAAACACTATTGATTCCCAGGCTGAGTTTTTGGTAAACAAGTTAATTGCCAAAACTATTGGCAACATTATCACAATGAAAGTTATTAATATTTTGCTTATTTCATCTACGCCTTTTTCAAAAGAGTTCTTTTCATTAATCTGAGATAGTGATTTTGCCATATTACCAAAATAGCTATCATTTCCAGTCGCCAGCACAATTGCTTTAGCGCTACCAGATAAGACATTCGTGCCCATAAAGCCAATGTTTGGTAACTCTGTAATAGGCTCGCTTCCTTTACTGTTTGTAAACTTTTCAATTGGATTACTTTCACCTGTCAATGAAGCTTGATCAATAAACAAGTCTTTGGTTTCAAAAAACCTAACATCAGCTGCAATCATATCACCGCTAGAAAACTTTATGACGTCTCCTGGCACAATTTCTTCAACTGCTACTTGCTGTTCAAGACCATCTCTAATAACATCCATCTTATTTGTTATTAAGTTACGTAGTTTTTTAGCCGCATTATCGCTTTTAATAGATTGTGTTAATGATATTGTTGCAGAAATAATAATAGTTCCTATAATTAACAAAAATGTAGCATAATCTTTATTGTTTGGAATAACAATATCAGTAATAAAAGTAATAATAGCAACAGCTAACAAAACTGCATTAAAAGGATTCACAAAAGCTTCAAAAACTTGTTTTAATAATGTATTCTCATCACCTGTAACTATTCTATTTTCACCATAGTCATCTAGTAGATCATCAATATCAACTACACTTAAACCCTCAATTGATGATTTATACTTTTTGAATAGTTCTTCAATAGGTAAAAGACTTCCAATTCTAAGATTGGCCTCAACTAATTTTTGCTTTTCAGCGATTAAGTTTACTTTTCTCTTAATCTTCTTATTCTTATTATTGTTATTTGTCATATTTCTGCTCTCCTTTCTCTTTTTAAGATACTGAGGCAAAGCAAAAACAACGATTATAATCGCTTAACAAGAGAAGAACTCAATAAAACTAGATTATAAAACAAAAACGAGGCTCAATCTCTCATTCTCGATATATAAATTGTTGATGCTTCGCGGATAACTATCTTCAAACATGAGATTTCACCTCTCTTCCTCTGACTAGATTATACATTTTTTTAGTGTTAAGAACAATATTAGTCATAAATGAAAAGCCTTAGACTTACTCTAAGACTTTATGTATTAATTATCTACACTCTCTTTAATTGTTTTGAAAGGTGTTGTCTTAGCATAGGCATCAACATTTTCCTTCTTTATGCCAAAATGTTGTAATACCCCTGCACCACCGATACAGCCACCACTGCAGACCATACCTTCAATAAAATTAGCTGACTGTAAATTCTTGCTTTTTTTCATTAGACCAGCCTTGCACATACCTATGCCGTTGCATGTTTCAGGCTTGAATTCCAAATTTGAATCAATTTCGGATAAACCTTGTCTAATAGCTTCGGTTAAACCTCCACTTCTAGCAAATACCCGTCCAAAATATGATGCTTGATTCAATTCTATTTCTTCCAAAGAAGTGTAATCTATTTCTTTACTATCAAACAAAGCTAATAATTCTTCGAAAGTAATCGTTACATCAACGTAGTTTTTCATTTTATCTAGCTTTATTTCAGCCTTTTTTGCAGTACATGGTCCTACAAATACAGTTTTACAGGTGGAATCCTGTTCTTTTAACTTTTTGGCAATTGTCCCCAAAGGTGAAAGATTATGAGAAATGTAGTCCTTCAAATCAGGGAAGAATTTCTCTGTATATGAGACAAATGCAGGACAGCAAGATGATAGTAAGAACCCTTTTTCATTTAATTCTTGGGCTTCATTATAAGCTACCATATCAGCACCTTTTGCCACCTCAATTACATCATAAAAACCCAATTTTTTAAGCGCTGTGACTATCTGACCTAATTTTGCCTCTTTAAAACTGTCAGAAATAGCTGGAGCAATCAAAGCATAAACCTTAAACTTTGTGTTATTCTCACTCTTTAAAATATAATCTATTAAGTCCAAGATGAATGACTTGTCCATAATTGCTCCAAATGGACATTGCGAAATGCAAGCCCCACAATCAATGCACTTTTCGTGGTCTATATGAGCCGCTTGATCTTCATTTGCTGAAATTGCGCCCATGGCACAAGAGTTTTCACAAGGTCTTTTGCGGTCAATAATTGCTGAATACTGACAAGCTTTAGCACATAGTCCACAATTAATACACTTTTCTTTATCGATATGAGCTTGGTGGTTAACGTCAAAGGTTATTGCGTCTTTTGGGCAAGCATCGGTACATCTTCTTGCTAAACAACCTCTACAAGTATTGGTAACCTCATAGCCCCCCATTGGACATTCATCACAAGCAATATCAATAACTTCCACAATGTTTGGATCTTCCCTGTTACCTCCCATTGCCAGTTTGACTCTTTCAAGTAAAATTGCTCTTTCCTTGTATACACAACATCTCATCGATGGTTTTTTGCCAGGTAAAATCTTCTTTGGTATATCAATTACATTTTCTACTAAATCATTTTGCCAAGCAGCCTTAGCAACTTCCTTTAAAACTTGATACTTTATATCTTGTATTCTGGTCTCAAATCTATTCTTGTTCATATAACTCCTGTAATTCCTTCTTGCTCATGAATATAATACTCTTCAAAAACTCTGCCTGGTCTTTTATGTCTTTTACAGATTGAGATGCAGCCAATATTGGCAACCAACACAAAATATCATCAACATCTAAACCGGCCTTTAAACAGAAAAGATCAATATATTTTCTTGCTCTTTTTTTCTTCTGATCAATTAAAAACATCATGTAAGTTCTTCCTGCGTCAGCTTCTATGTTTCCTAGCGTCGCATGTGACCAGTCAATTACATAGTACTTATCACCATTTAAAATAACATTTGTAGGGTTATAATCACCATGACACAAGAAATTATGTTTTGGCTTTGACTCTATTCTTTCATGTAAATCATATCTTAATGTTGCTGATAAATCAGTCATGGAAATCTTGCGGTTCATTTTGTCATTATGTTTGCTTAACGAATGTGAACGTTGTTTTTGAATGTTTCTTTGAATATCTACAAATTGTTCAAGATAATAGTCTTCCCTTTCAGGATTCTCATCCATTAATTCAGCTAAACTTTTACCTTCAATATAGTCTTCAACCAAAGCCCATTTACCATCAACCATGGTAATCTCTAAAAGCCTAGGCGTGTTGATTTCCAATTCTTCAACAGTTGCCAAGTTAAAGGCTTCATTCATTATATGTCTTTTAGGAAATTTCTCATTAAATACTTTATAGCATCTATCTCCCTCGATAAATACTTCAATGTCTTTTCCCTTTGCAATTGTATTCTTTTTCATATTTTCCCTCTTTAGTAATGATAGCATAAATCCACTGTATTAACCACTTGTGTTAAATGAAATCAAGTGATTAAAAAGCTTTACTTGATTCAGTAAAGCCTTGTTCTATTTAATCTGAAAGTGGAAGTGGTATTGTGTTTTTGTTATTCTGTTTGGACATATATAATTCTCTATCAGCATCTTCAACCATCTTCTTAATTGTTGTAATTCCATTACATAGGATATAACCAATACTGAGATTAATCTCATATCCTTTATCGTTTGAACGATTAACCTTATCAAACTCATGCTTAATCATTTCTAATAACTGCTTAACTTCATTTTCGTTTTTAAGTTTCGCAAAAATAGCAAATTCATCTCCACCGTAACGGGCAACTGTAGTATTACGACGCAAAAAGGAAGTTGCTTGTAATAAAGCATTTGCTGTGGTAATAATTGCTTCATCCCCTTCAACGTGGCCATAGGTGTCGTTTATCTTTTTAAACTGGTCAATATCAAACATGAACAAATAGTACAAACTATCTGACTCTGGATTTGATAGACTCTTTGATATTGTTCTCATTATTTCTCTTCTGTTTGCCAAACCTGTAAGAGGTTCTTGTGATACTTGTTGTCCTAATTCAACTAAATAAACCAACATCACACTGAAAGTAAATGCTACCACGTTTAAAGGAATGCGCCAGAAGAATAATTGCACAGTCCCGCTGATTCCTGGCAAAACAGGAAACAAAGCTATAACGGCATATCTAATTCGTTCAGCATAGTTTTCTGGTCTAAATGCTGTGTAAAGTGCATAAAGACTACCAAACACCAAATAAGTGTACATAAACAAATACTGCACCCAGAATAGTGCATCACGATGATAAACAAAGTCAGCATCTATGTGGAATAATATGTTTGTGAAAATATTTATAAAACATAATAGAATATGTGCAAATATAGGGATTGCTAATAGACATAGCATGGTTCTATTTTTTGAAAGCTTTGAATTCAATAATGAAGTAGCGTAGATAAAGTACATATACCCTGCACAGCAAGCCGAAACGAAATAGATGCTCTTCAACACCATACTAACGGAATGTATTTGTGGTATTAATCCTTGATCCATCGAATACCATACAGTATCAGCAATGTAAAAAACAATTAAAAGAATTAGAAGCCCTCTAAAACGAACTTGTGATTCCAATTCACCAACACTTAAGTTTGAATGAACCACACACACAATCACTAATAACACGCAAAATACATTTATTAGAATATATAGTCCTAAATAACTTGTCATAGCTCACAATCCTTTATCTTTTTATAAACAAAAGAATAGCCTTTTTCTATCATTAAATCTTTAACTGCTTTGTTGCCATAATTACCTGAATTTTTTTTGAAAAGTCCTATTTAATACTCTTTATCATTGAAAGGTTCCCGTTTATGATATTTGTACGTAAGAGAT
>CADBLN010000110.1 GCA_902795525.1 uncultured Erysipelotrichaceae bacterium
GAATTAGAGATAATCACAAAGACATCATTATCATTTGTTTCATATAAGTTATATAGTTTATCTGCTATGTTAGGTGTTCTTTCAAATATTTGATCTTGGCTCTTAAAAGTCTTTAAGTCAACTACACCTTTTCTCACAAAGTCTTCCATTACCATTGAATGAACAGGAACCAAACTTCCAGGTCTATTTCTCATTTCTAGGCCAAAACCAACAGAGTGGCCAGAACCAAATACTTGAATGACTCCACCTTTTTGAATTGCTTCGGCACATAGTTGTGCTGCAGCTTCAATATTATCTTTTTGAGTGTCATATAAAACATCTATTAGCTTTTCCATTTCATCATGGAATACATGCATATTAATATCATAACTCATATCTATCACCTAAATTGAATTCCAACGTCCAACATATTTATCAGAGATTTCCCTATTATGGACGTCAGCTCCTTTCACATTTGCGCTTAACAAAACTGGACACTCTTTACCTTGTTCTGTCAAATATCGATAAGTTTCGCCAGTAATCATTTGAGCAATGATATTACCACAGAAAGTGCTCAATTGCCCCATCTTCAACCCACCTTTAACTTCCAATGCTAAATCAGGATAAGGTGTATGAGTGTCAATCACTAAATCAGCAACATCTTCCACTTTCTTTCCGCTTGAATGGGTTGAACTGTGGTGAGCCGACTCAGCTTTGCTTATAACAGCAATAACCTTTCTTCCTTCTCTTTTAGCTCTTAAAGCAACTTCAGTTGCAAAGGCTTCATAACCTGCAAAATCACAAATTAGGAACATATCAGCAGGATGTATATTGTACAATTCAAAGACTTTATCAACTAAGTCTTCTCTATCCCATACTTCTATTGTTTCAAACTCATCTTGTTCGATGATATCTTTTAAAACTAAGTCTCCTAAATTAAAGCGATGGAATGGCATCAGTCCCCCAGCACGGTATCCTAGTTCCATAGCAAACTCTAAACCATGTTTAATGCCACACAGTTGCACAATACCATTATTTTCAAAACAATCTGCAAACATTTCACTCGCTTGTTTAATGTCTGCTTCAGATTCTTTTTCGACGATATCAAGGTATTGCTTAGCAACGTCAAAATAATCCCTAATATTATTCATTGTATTTCTCCTTCAAATCCATTATATATCACCCTATTTCAAATTCAATGTATAATGGTATAAAGAAAGGCGATATTTTATGTTGAACAATAAAGCTTGCAAAGAAGTAAACAAACTTTTGAGAAGATTAGTGGACAAAAACTTAATCCCTGGTTTTAACATGGCCATTGTGACACTTGATGATGAATACACTGACACCTATGGTTATCGTCAATTAGTACCAGAAAAGCTTCCTGCTACTAGAGATACATTGTATGACTTAGCATCACTGTCAAAAGTTGTATCCACTACTTCATGTATCTTAAAACTCATAGAAAACAAGGAGATAACTCTGGAAACAACCATACATGGTATTGTTCCTGAAATAGTTAATAAGAATTATACAATAAAAGATTGTTTAACCCACACCACTGGACTTCCTCCAGGAATTCCAAATTACAAGAAAATGAGTGACGAGGAATTTTACCATACCCTTTATACCATTGAACCAGATTCCACCAAGATTGGAACTGTTGTTTATTCAGACATTAACTTCATATATCTCGGTCTTGTTGTAGACAAACTAAAGGGCTCTTTAGCCACTTATGCTAAAGAAACAGTATTTAAGCCATTGGGCATGGACCACACTACTTACCAACCAGAAGACATAACCAATGTAGCTGCTACAGAGGTAACAGAGAATAGAGGTGTTATCTGTGGGGTAGTTCACGATGGAACTAACTTCAGGATGGGAGCAACAGCTGGTAATGCGGGTGTATTTTCTTGTTTAGATGACTTAATTAAATTTGTTAGAATGATGTTAAATGATGATGACCCCTTTTTATCTCATGAAACTAGACAAATGCTTAGAACCTGTTATGCAGATGAGGGAGCTGACAGAAGAACCCTGGGCTGGATTATCTCATCCAATAAAACTAGTATGGGTTATGAATTCAGTGAACACGCCCTTTACCACACAGGTTTTACCGGTGGCAGCATTCTAATAGATTTAGATAAGAAGTTTGGATTTATCATCTTATGTAACCGAATACATCCATCCCGTGATAATACATCCATATTAAATTATCGTTATGTACTAAACTCAATTGTTTATGATTGCTTGGAGGACTAAAAATGAATATCAATTTAAACAAATTAGAAACTGAAAATCAAAACGTGAATACGATGAACATTGACAGCTGTAATTCACTAGAAATCGTAACCCTTATCAACAATGAAGACGCGACCATTGCTGCAGCAGTTCAAAAACAATTACCTGCCATAGCTGAATTAGTTGACGTAATTGTTGAACAA
>CADBLN010000111.1 GCA_902795525.1 uncultured Erysipelotrichaceae bacterium
GTGAAGATGTTATAGCTATTACCATTGCTGATAATGTCGAGTTTTTGGAAAAAAACTCTTTTTACAATTGCAATTCTGTTGTGGAATTAAACGTTCCAGGAAATTGTAATGCTGCCAAAGCCTTTAAAGATTTAAATCAGCTCAGAACACTAAATATTTTAAAGGGTAATGGAGTAATGCATGATTATCAAAATGCATATGAAGTTCCTTGGTTTGCAAGTAAAAGTTCAATAAGAATTCTAAATATTGACTCGCAAATTACCCATATTGGCGCTCATAGTTTTGAGGGGTTGATGAATGTAACAGATTTAGATTTACCTCAACAACTAGAAAGCATTGGTGAGTATGGATTATACAATATGATCAAAGTTAAAAGATGGGAGTTACCGGATTCTTTAACAACCCTAGAAAAAGCAGCGCTAGGCAATGACTCACTAAATGATGAGCCAACATATCATGAAGTACTTTTACCAACTGGAATAGAAAATGTCGGAGAAAGATCATTAAGCCGAAACATTAAATACATATCATTTAAAGATAGTGAAACAAGTAATCGTTTGAAAAATGAAGATATTTTGTTCGAAGAGATTGACTATGATTTATTGATTCATGAGATTCATTTAAAAGTTGGTGAAGAGTATCAATTGGAGTTTAAAAACACCCCAAAATATCTGCAAGAAATGTCTAGTTTTACAAGCAATGATAATTCCATCGTGAAGGTTAGCAATGATGGTCATTTTTGGGCATTTGGCTTAGGAGAAACCAGCATTGATGTTTCTAATGGAACTTTCAGAACTTCGGCTGTAGTAAAAGTGTTTGCGGATGATGCTACTAAAGAAACAACTAGATTATTAAGACTGCCAATTGATGCCTCAAACCACGAAATAAATCTAAATGAATTTAATGAATTAACTAGTTACACTATTAGATCCATAACAGCAAACAGTGAATTCATTAAAGTTGAAGATGATAATACTATTACACCATTGCAACAAGGTAGAAGTGATTTATTTGTTACGACTTCGAATAATGAAAGGGTGAGATTTATTGTGGATGTCTATAAGCCTATTGTTAACATCGTTACTAATATAAATGAAATTGCCTTGCATGTTGGCCACAGTTTCCAACTAGAGTGCTCGGTTTTCCCAAATGATGTAGGAGATGTTGGTTTTGTATTCGAATCAACAAATGACAATGTTGTAAGTGTGGGTAATAATGGTAAAATCTACGCAAACGAAAAAGGTGAAGCTGAAATAATCGTTTCTTCAAGAGATGAAGATAACAATGCTACGACTATTAATGTTGTTGTAACTGATGAGTATATAGATTTACCAATATGGGAATTACCTATGATGGTTGGAAAAAGCTTTAAGCCATTTTTAAACAGGGATGATTTGAAGTTTTATTCTGGTAATGAATCAATTGCAACAGTTGATGAAACAGGGACAATAAAGGCAATCTCGTCAGGAGAATGTGAAATTGTTATCTTTAATGAAGATAAAACTGAATCGTCAAGCATTTATGTAAAGACATTTCCAGCAAATGCATTTGGAATAGATGTTTCTGAATGGCAAAGTGTTTTGACCTACAATGATTGGTTAAAGGTAAAAGAATTTGGAGTTGACTTTGCAATTTTGAGAGCGGCCTATTCATATGATTGGGTTGATACCTCTTTTGAAAATAACTTTGATAAATGTCATGAAGTTGGCATTGATGTTGGTGTCTATCATTACATTACAGCTTTAAATGTTGAAGAAGCTAAAAATGAAGCTAGGTTTTTGCTGGATATAATTGCGGGCAAAAAATTTGAATATCCTGTTTTTGTTGATATTGAAGAAGCAGAGCACAGGGCCTTAAGCAATGATGAATTTTCCGATATCATTGAAGCATATTGTAGTGTTATCAAAGAAGCTGGATATTATCCCGCTATTTACAGTTATGCTTCAATGTTGAACAAATGTAGTGATCAAATTCTTGAAAAATATGATGCTTGGCAAGCTCATTGGGATACTGTAAATCCAAATGTTTTCAATAAGCCTTTCACTATATGGCAATATATTTCAAGCGGTCAAGTATCCGGGATTTTAACCCGTTGCGATATGAATCTTGCTTTCTTTGATTATCCAAGCTACATAAAAAATAACCATTGGAATGGTTATTAGAATAATCTGTTTTCAGAATGATTAATTAAGCGTTTTATATTTTCGTGGTGTTTTAAAATAACCAAAAGGCATAGGACTGTTAAACATATACATACGTATATGTTTTCGTTTTTCAGCCATGAAATGACAACAGCGGTTGAAAAACCAACAATTGATCCTAATGACATATATCTAGTAACCAAGACAACCACAACTAAAGCCAGGGCAGGGATGACGAATTGCCAGAAGAAATAACTGCTATCTTTTGTCAAGGAGATTGCCAACAATACACCAGCGCTACAAGCTACGCCTTTGCCACCTTTAAAATCTGCAAAAATAGGGTAACAATGCCCAATGAATACACCTAAGGCCGCAAACAAGGCAAGATTGGAGTCATATTGCTTAACGATTTGAAAAACCACAAAACCTTTTGCACCATCTAAAATGGTGACAATTATAAACATGTGCAAACCTAAAACCCTACCGCTATTAGTAGCCCCAAGGTTCCCTGAACCATATTTTCTGATGTCGGTGTTGTACAAAAGTTTTCCCATTATTAAAGCCCATGGAATTGATCCAATGAAGTAGCCAAATAATAATGTCAAAAACAATTTAACTAACATAAAAAACTCCCAAATTATTATAACATAATTAATAAAAGTAACAGTAAATTTGCTATAATAATTGAGTGAGGTGTTTAGTGTGCCTGGAAGCAAATATGATGAACGAAGTATTCAAATATTAAAAGGATTAGAAGCAGTTCGGAAAAGACCTGGTATGTATATTGGGTCTACTGATTATCATGGTTTACACCATTTAGTTTGGGAAATCATGGATAATGCGATGGACGAAGCTTTAAATGGATATGGAAAACAAATTAAAGTAACAATCGAACCTGATAATGTTATCTGTGTTGAAGATGAAGGTAGAGGTATGCCAATTGGAAAACACGAAACAGGCGTTCCTGCCATTCAGGTTATTTTTACTGAGTTACACGCTGGGGCTAAATTTAGTTCCGAAGGAGGCTATAAAACAGCAGGTGGTCTTCATGGTGTTGGCGCTTCTGTCGTTAATGCCTTAAGTGAATGGTTAGAAGTTACAACTTATTATGATGGTGGAATTTACCAAATGCTTTTTGAAAATGGTGGTACAAAGGTAGGTAAACTTCAAAAACTAGGGACCACAAATAAAACCGGAACCAAAGTTAGATTTTTAGCTGATAAAAAGATCTTTGGGCGAGTTGAATATAACCACAATACTATCTTGGATCGTGTTAGGGAAGCCGCCTTTTTAACCAATGGCTTAAAAATGATTTTTGTTGATGAAAGACAAAAGACAAGAGATGAATTCTGTTATGACAAAGGATTGGAAGCTTTCATTAACTACTTACACGAAGATAAGGAAGCCTTATCTCCTGTGGCTTGTTTCAGTGGTGGTAACAACAAGATTCAATTGGAATGTGCCATTCAATATATTGATTCATACCAAGAGAATATTTATTCCTTTGTTAACCATGTTAGAACAAGCGATGGGGGAACTCACGACATTGGTTTTAAAACAGCTTTGACTAAAGTGTTCAACGAGTATGCACGAAGAAATGGTTTGCTCAAAGAAAAAGACAATAATCTTGATGGCAAAGACATCCGTGAAGGGTTAACAGCTGTTATTTCCGTTAATATTACTGAGGAACTTTTGGAATTTGAAGGTCAAACAAAAGGTAAACTTGGAACTCCAGAAGCTCGCAACGTTGTTGATAATGTTGTCTCCGAAAAGCTTTCTTTTTGGCTGCAAGAAAACAAAGAAACAGCTGATGCTTTAGTACGTAAAATGTTAAGAGCCTATCAAGCTAGAGAAGCAGCAAGAAAAGCTCGTGAAGAAGCAAGGCAAGGAAAAAGAAATCCCAAACAAGAAAAACTAATGAGCGGCAAACTTGCGGTGGCTCAATCTA
>CADBLN010000112.1 GCA_902795525.1 uncultured Erysipelotrichaceae bacterium
ACATTGAAATATTGCTTTTGTTTAGTTTGTTGTGAATTAATGCTAATAAGCTTCCTAAAGTTAAACTTGTAAGTGTGCAAATGATGAAGCTTGTGGCATCAAATGTTGATGTGAATATTGGTGTGAATAAGTTTTCGAACATAATGTTGCTCCTTTCATAATATATCGTTGATAAATTGTTCCATATTTTGAGAAATTATTTGGATAGATTTTAAGCTGATCTAAGGCCTTGGCAAACCATAACGGCATTGCTGCAAGGGATTTTAATTCCATAATAATTTCATCGTTGGTCAAAATGTTTTTTTCTTTAGGCGAGTCTAGTAACAAGTTATTAAGATCAAAACCTATTTTCTGATCAAAGGTGATTCTTAAATCATCATCTTTAGCTACATACGAATCACGACTATAGGCAATTAAGACTTTTGGAACTAAACAATCTCTTTTAACCAAACAATCGATTTCTTTCATGATTTGGCTATCGCAAGGAATTTTGTTATATAAGATATAGTCTTTAACTTGTCTATAAGTCATTTCTTGACGCCTTTTGTAGGTAACCCCATGATATTTCTTTTTTAATTCAAGGAATACAGGAGAACTATCATTAATTATTTCGCAATAACTTCTTAAACGTAGTTTTTCTTTGTATGCAGGATGTTCAAGAGATTTTCTAATCAAACTGTATTGATTATTGTCAAAGTAGATGCTTGATATTTCACTATGAGGAAATACATCAGCTTCAAGATGTTCTCTGATAATAGTCATCAATTGTTGATATTGATTTGAACTTAAAACATATTTCATTTCAACTCTTTCAAATATTGCGGTGTAATCCATAAATGTACCTCCTTTACGTTTTTAAGTCTAAAGGGTGAATCTTTAAATCTTTTGAAGTGAAAGTGAAAAGTTGGTAAAGTTTTGTGAACATTTTGTGTTGAGGAAAATTAAAGATTGAGAAAAAGACAAGCTCGTATTATAATTTTTTTGTGGCAATTTGAAATGGAGTATTAAGCTTATGATTAATATGAGACTAGCAAAAACACAAGATGCGGAGAAACTAGGAAAATTGTATTATGATTGTTGGATGCAACTGTATCCAAACATTGTCGCCAAAGATAAATTTCAGGCTATAACTTTAGAAAATGCCATCAATGACTTCAAAAAGACAAAATGTCGTGATATTGTCGAAGGTTGGGTTGGTGATGAACTAGTTGGTTTTTGTAGTTTTGGAAATTGCCGTGATGACGATTGCTTAAACGATACTGGAGAAATCTATCGATTATATATTTTGCCAGAATATCAAAAACATGGTGATGGTAGAAGATTAGTGCGTGAAGCCATTAGGTGTCTTGGTAGGGAAGAGTATAATCAAGTTGTTGTTTGGGTTCTAGTTGATAACGTGGACGCAATTAGATTTTATGAGGCACTAGGCTTTATTTCTGATGATTCAGAAAGAAATGCCAAGGATAGTCCTTTAATTGAAAGAAGATATTTTATTCATATCTAACAAGCCTATCTTGGCTTGTTTTAATGTGACAATTTGACATTGTTTTCAATAAGTAATAGTATATTATCATTCTGTAAAGGAGTTGATTTTCTAAATATGGATCCGCACTTGTGGACTAATTATTTATTTTCGTTAACATCTAATGTTGCTTTACCAGAAGGAAATATTTCTGGTTATATCTTTTTATTATTATTTTTGATTTTTGTAAACGGATATTTTGCCGCTAGTGAAATCGCAATTATTTCTTTGAATGATGCCAAATTAGAAAAAATGGCCAATGAGGGAAATAAAAAAGCTAAGGCTTTAATGAAGCTAACATCAAAACCAACTTCATTTTTGGCAACTATCCAAATCGGAGTAACCTTATCAGGTTTCTTATCCAGTGCTGTTGCAGCAGATACCTTTGCTGATTACGTTGTTTATTGGTTAAGAAACTCTTCAATAGATTTATCATTATTGAGAATGCTATCAATCTTTGTGATAACTTTTTTGCTGTCGTATATCACTCTTGTTTTTGGTGAGCTTCTACCAAAGAGAATAGCTATGTCTAACCCTGAAAAAGTGGCCTATACGATTGTAGGTCCTCTAAATTTCTTTTTCATGGTTTTTAAACCTGTAGTATGGTTGGTATCAAGAAGCGTTAACGGAATTGGAAAACTATTGGGAATCAAAGAAAACAGTGGTGAGCAGGAATATACAGAGGAAGAAATTAGAATAATGGTTGATGCCGGTAATGAGAAGGGCTTTATTGAATCTGATCAAAGAGAAATGATTAATAATGTCTTTGAGTTTAACGACCGTACTGTTGGAGAAATTATGACTCATCGTACCGATATGGACGCATTAAACGTAGACTCCGATTTAGAGCAGACAATGTCATTGTTTGAGGAAAGCGGGCACTCAAGGATTCCAGTTTATGGTGAAGATATAGATGATATTCTAGGCGTTTTATACATTAAAGACTTAATTAAGTTTGTTATGGGTGATAGACGTCGTAAGTTCCAAATCAAAACCATAATGAGAGAACCATTATTTGTATATGAGAATTTAAAGTGTGATGACCTATTTGAAGAATTTCAACGTAAAAAGGTTCAGCTAGCTATTGTTTTAGATGAATATGGTGGAACATATGGAATTGTTTCTATGGAAGACTTATTAGAATCTATTGTTGGTAATATTCAAGACGAGTTTGACAACGAGGAGGAAGAAATAGAAGAGATTTCGGATAACCACTTTATTGTTGATGGAGCTACTCTAATAGATGATGTGGCAGAACAGATAGATCAGGAACTTGATGATTCGGAAAATGATACTATTGGTGGCTTAATAATGGATAAATTGGGATATGTTCCTGATGAAGATGAACATCCGACAATAACAATAGGCAACGCAGACTTCACGATTAAATCAATGGATGAACGTTCTATTGACAAGATTGAAATTGTAGTTAAGCCAAAAGAAGAAACACAAGAAGAGTTAGAGGAGAAATAATATTTCTTCTCTTTTACTTTATAATGTGCTAATATTAATTCAGCTTTTATCAAGAGTTGTGGGAGAGAATTAGCTCGTTGATCACACACCAACCTGATTCAAGGTGGTTCTGCTAATATCGATAAAAGGGAAGAAAGACTTAAGACCTTCTCTTTTGGAAGGCTTTTTATTTGATAGAAGCCAGGAGGAAAGAATATGAAAAACTATTTATTTACAAGTGAAAGTGTCACCGATGGTCATCCAGACAAAATCTGTGACCAAATTGCCGATGCTATTTTAGATGAAGCATTGAGACAAGATAGAGATAGTCATATGGCCGTTGAAGCAACCATTAAAGATGACTTAGTTTTAGTTTTTGGTGAAGCAGGAACTAAAGCAAATATTGACTACGAAGCAATCGCTAAACAAGTATTAAAAGATATTGGATATAAAGAGGAGTATCACGTAATTACAAAAATTGGTCAGCAGTCATCAGAAATCAACAATGCCGTATTAAATGATGTGGTGTCAGCTGGAGACCAAGGTATGATGTTTGGTTATGCAGTTAACGAAACAGAGGCATTAATGCCAGCTCCTATTTATTATGCTCACAAATTGTCTAAACAATTGTTTGATTATCGCCAAAAAGATAGTAGACTGACTCCGGACGCTAAAACACAAGTTACAGTTGAATATGAGGATGGTAAGGTTAAAAGAATTGATACTATCGTTGTTTCAAGCAGTCACGTAGCTGAGGTGAGTCAAGAGGAACTGAAAGAAATCATTATTAATGAAATTATAATACCTGTGATACCTGAAGAATTGCTGGACGATCAGACAAAGTTTTTAATTAATCCAAGTGGTTCTTTTGTTAAAAGTGGATCTTGGGGTGATTCAGGAACAACAGGTAGAAAGATTATAGTTGATACTTATGGTGGTATGGGTAGAGTAGGTGGAGGATGTTTTTCTAGCAAGGATCCTAGTAAAGTAGATAGAAGTGCAGCCTATTATTGTCGTTATGTTGCTAAAAACATA
>CADBLN010000113.1 GCA_902795525.1 uncultured Erysipelotrichaceae bacterium
CATGTATGGATAAAAATATCAGAAAAATGCATAGAAAAAGTTATTAAAAGTGCTAATCCTCGTAGTCTTTGATGAATCAAAATAAATGAAATTAATAAGTCTATTTTAAAGAAAAAAAAGACTTAAAACACATTGTGACGATTATAATAAATATATTTCTAAAGTCGCTTAAACATATTACTCTCAAAAAGAGAGCCTATGATGTATGTGTTTATTAAATGAGATTTCGTTTAATAAAAGAAGCGTTAGTAGTTCGTTAGTAGCACATTGCTATAATCACAGTAGTGATTATGGCTTTTTATTACGTGAAGCATAATCCGCACAAGCTTAAATTATTTAAGAAAGTAGGGTTGTTTATGCTTGATAAAAAGAATATTTCACTTTTAGGTAAGGTCTTGCTGCTGATAACTATATCATTTTCGCTCGTAATCCCTGTTAAAGCGCAAGACCTGACCGAAAAAACACTAGTAAAGGTGACTAACTTTGAAATTCAAACTACAGAAGGGCAACCAGTTAACAATATGACTTTGGGTACTTTCTATAGTTTGAAGTTATCTTGGGATGCTACTATGTATGGCAATACCTTGATGGCTGGTGATTATTTCAAGATTCAATTACCAGAACAAATGCAGTTCCCAACTAATCATAGTGCTTGTAATTTCCCATTGTTTGATGAAAATAACAATGTTGTAGCTAATGCTGTTGTTAATTCTAATGGTGCAGCTGGCGGTGGTGAAATAACCGTGACATTTACCGACTACGTTGAAGGGCGCTATAACATCAAAGGTGATTTGTATTTATCGTGTAGAGCTATTTTAGAAAAGATTGTTTTAAATGAAGTCAACACTTTTACCTTACTAATAAATGGGCAAAGTGTTGAAACATCCGTGATAGTGTCAGGTTCCGGGCCTCAGCCAACAGATCCTGAACAAATTCTTTCCAAGTGGGCTAGTAAATCTAATAGCACAGACGAAAGAATACAATGGAATGCTTGGATAAACTTTGCTAAAAAGACAATGGATAACTGTGTTATTGGTGATAGCTTATCATCAGAAGGTGATATTAGTGGCATTCAATACATACCTGAAACTTTCATCTTATCTGAAAGGGAAGTAGATGAATATAGCAATATCATTTCAACCGGACGCATATGGCGTTATGACGAATTGAAAGATAAAATAACCTTTAATGAAGATTTTACTAGTTTTGAACTGGATATGGGTGATATTCCAGGACAAACATACTTATTTCAATATTACACAACTAACAAACCAGGGGTAAGCTTAAAAAATAGATTACAATTGAGAGCTGATTTATACAGTGCTACTGTTACAGCCAACTACACCAATCCGACTTCTGGAGGAAGCGGTGCTGGTGATTTAAACGAAAAGCTTAAGATTGTTAAAGTTGATAAAGATGACAATACCATTGCTTTAGCTGGTGCTACTTTCAGCATCGTTAGGGTTAGTGATGGAACTATGTTTGAATTGACAACCGATGTAAACGGAGAAGCCATTTCAAATAAACTGGTAGCAGGTGATTACCTAGTAACAGAGGTTTCTGCTCCAGCTGGATATGAAATAAATACTGATATACATGAAGTGAAAATTGAAAACGGCAAGTTATTCACTTTAACCGTTGAAAATGAAAAGTTTAAGACAAGTGTTCCTGTATATAAACATTGGATTGGGCAAGAAGCTAATGAGGTAATTGTCCATCTAACGATTGATGGTGTAGATACTGGGAAAAGCTTAACTCTCAATGCGAATAACAATTGGCATGGTACCTTTGAAAATTTAGACATGTACGATGATATTGGTGAATTGATAGGGTATGGAATATATGAAGAGCCAATCACAGGCTACACGGTTGATGCTTATGAAGATAGTGCTGGTTGGCATATAGTGAATACAAACGTTGAAACGATTCAAATACCTGTAAGGAAAGTATGGACAGATGCTGTATTAGAAAGAGTCATTGTTAATTTATTGGCTGATGGACAAGTAGTTGCGGAAACAGAACTGAATGCTAATAATAATTGGCAATATACGTTCGAAAATCTACCTAAATATGATCCAACTGATGGTCATGGCATTGTCTATGATGTTCAAG
>CADBLN010000114.1 GCA_902795525.1 uncultured Erysipelotrichaceae bacterium
ATAAATTCGCGATAAGAATCGATGATTGCTTTTTGAATATTATAGCTGCGAATCATTCTGCCATTTATGGAAATATTAATATATTGTTTAGTAGCTCTGTTTAAGCTTGGTAACACCCCTATACCACTAACCTTGAAATCGAAATCACTGAATTCAAAAGAAAAACTATTCTTAGCTATTTCGCTGCCATAGATGCTGACAACTACATCTTCCAAGCTTCCTGAACCAGATGTTTGTAATTTGAGCTTATCATCGCTATACAATTCAAAGGAAATATTTGGATAATTAAGTGCAAACTTCTGCATCAAATCAACCACACTATTCAATTCAACATTTCCATTCTTCAGATGCTTTAACCTGGCAGGAGTCTTATAAAACAAGTTTTCAACTTTAATGCTGGTGCCTTGTTGACTTGATGCTGGTGCTGCTTTAACTATCTTTCCATATTCAATTTCAACACCAGTAGAATCATTTCCATCAGAGGTCACAAGACTTGTTTTTGAAACAGATGCAATTGAAGGTAATGCCTCACCTCTAAATCCCATGGTCTTAATATCCCAAAGGTCTTCAGGTTTGAAGATTTTGCTGGTCGCATGTCTGTTGAATGCCTTAACCGCATCTTCTTTGTCCATTCCAACGCCATCATCTACTACTTCAATACCATCTCTTCCACCATTAAAAACCCTTACTTCAATATGTGAAGCTTGGGCATCTATTGAATTCTCAACCAATTCTTTGACTACACCTGAAGGTTTTTCCACAACCTCACCAGCCGCAATCATATTGGTCAGATGCTCATCAAGTTCTTTTATTTTACTCATATTAATATTTTACATTATTTGCTTTGTAAATGTATAATTTAGAAAATATGGAGGTATTGGATATGCCATTAAAAGAATTTGATCCTAACCCAACAGCCGTAATTAATCCTAGTGATTTAACTGACTATGATTCAAATTTTCCTAAGACACTGGTAAGTTGCTTTTCATCAGCAACATTTGAGAGAATGGTTAACAACTACAATGGTGAACAAATCTACAAAGATAATGATGCTTCTAGAGAATACTGGTTTTACAAAATCAACTACCAAGGAACTGAATTGGCCCTTGTGAAAGCCCCAGTTGGAGCTCCAAGCTGTGTTAGTGTAATGGAGACAGCTATTGCTAAAGGAGTTCAGAGAATTATTATTTTTGGCACTTGTGGCGTCTTGGATAAAAGTATCGAAGATTGTTCCATAATTATTCCTAATGAAGCCTTAAGAGATGAGGGCACAAGTTATCACTATGCTCCTGCTTCTAGAACCATTACAGTTAACAAGGATACGATTAATACCTTCACAACATTATTGGACGATTTAAATGTCAACTACACTGTTGGAAAGGTTTGGACCACTGATGGAGTTTATAGGGAAACCAGAGATAAAGTAACCAAGCGCCAACAAGAAGGTTGTATTTGTGTTGATATGGAATGCTCAGCAATGGCAGCTTTAACACAGTTCAGAAATGTTGAATTATTGCATTTTTTCTATGCTGCTGATAACCTGGATAACGAAACATGGGACAAGCGGAGTCTATCTAATGATGCCAAACTTGATGAAAAAGACATCATTTCAGACATAGCTATTAAGGTAGCTTATCAATTAAGTGAAAAATATTGATAGATTCACAAAAAGGGTATAAAATTTAATCACAAGAAACACTTAAGAAGGAGAGGAAATGAATTTATTACAATTATTATTAGGGACATTAACTTCAAATAGTTCCGTAAACACTGTTTCAAAAAAGACAGGCGTTAATTCAAAGCTAACTTCTACTCTATTGATGGCAGCTATCCCTGTACTAATTAGCTATTTGACCAAGAATGCTCAATCAAAAGCTGGTGCTCAATCATTAGCTGGAGCTCTAGCACAACATACTAGCACCGCAACAACTGAAAACCAAATTGCTAACGCAGATGTTACTGATGGTTCTAAAATCATTGCCCATATTCTAGGAAACGACCAAAGTAAAGTCGTAAGCAACTTAGCACAAGAAACAGGCATGACAGCAGATCAAGTCAATTCAACTTTAAGTACAATTGCTCCATATCTATTGTCAAGTCTATCAAATGCTACAAATACAGCTGCAAAACAAACTGCTAAGAAAACAACAAAATCAAGTGGTGTTGATTTATCAGATGGAATCGATTTAAGTGATGTCATGGGCTTGTTAAGTGGTGGTTCATCACAACAAAGCGGTGGCTTAGGTGGAATTTTAGGTTCATTGTTAAGCACTGACACTTCATCTAAATCAACCAGCAAGAAACAACAAAGTTCAGGCTTAGATTTGAACTCAGTATTAGGATTATTAGGTGGAACTTCTAACACTCAACAAACTCAAAGTTCTGTTGATGGAAGTGACCTATTAGGAATCCTAACTTCCTTAATGAAATAATAGAGAATTTAGATTCAAAAGCTCAGTTCGTTTGAACTGAGCTTTATTTTATCTTTTTCTTCAAACTATCAACCAATTGCAGAGCTTCAATTGGAGTAATGTTTTCAGGATCAACATCTTTCAAAACACTCTCAATCTCCTTAAGCTCAGTTGGGACCTTTTCAACCATAATGATTTGGTTTTGATCGTTGTAATGTTTCTTATCGTTTTCAAAACCCTTCAACAGTTCGTTAGCCCTTTCTATGACACTATCAGGAAGTTTTGCCAGTGAAGCCACATGGATACCATAAGACTTGTTTGCTTTGCCGTCTTTTACTTTATATAAGAAAGTTATCTTATCATTTTCTTCATAAACATCCACGTGTTTGTTGATGACACCATTCATATTGTTTTCCAAGCTTGTCAGTTCATGATAGTGAGTGGAAAATAAGGTTTTAGCTCCTATTGCTGCATCAATGTACTCTAACATGCTTTGGGCTAATGCCATGCCGTCATAAGTAGACGTTCCTCTACCTATTTCATCCATGATAATCAAAGAATCCTTTGTCGCATTCTGCAGGGCATTATTTGCTTCTCTCATTTCAACCATAAAAGTTGACTGACCAGCTAAAATGTCATCAGTTGAGCCAATCCTTGTAAAGACTTGATCAAATATTGGCAGTATTGCTTTTTTTGCTGGCACATAACAACCAATTTGTGCCAATAGCACAATTAATGCACACTGTCTCATATAGGTGCTTTTACCACCCATGTTTGGACCTGTAATAATTTGAATATGTTTGTCATTATCAATGTAAATATCATTAGGTATATATTTTTGTTTGCTGATTGTTTCTAAAATTGGATGTCTTCCTTGCTTAACATCTAAAATTCCTTCATTCAAAAACTCGGGTCTTGAGTAAGTATTGTTATTAGAAACAACCACAAGTGCATAATTGGCATCAATTGTTGATAAACAATTAGATAGTTTTTGAAGTTTAGACAAGTACATCTTAACCTTGTTTACTAACTCTTCAAACAATTCCTTTTCTAATCTAATGGCCCTCTCTTCAGCATGGAGAATCGAGTCTTCTTTTTCTTTTAACTCATTGGTTATGTATCTTTCTCCGGTTGTTAAAGTCTGTTTACGTTGATATCCCCAATCTTCCTTAACTTGGCTTATAGCTCCTTTTGAAACTTCAATATAATAACCGAACACCTTGTTAAAGCCAACTTTTAATGTCTTAATGCCCGTTCTTTCTCTTTCGCTTTGTTCCAGCTCGGCAATCCATTTTTGTCCTTCTCTTTGAGCGTTTCTATATTCATCTAGCTGTTCATTATACCCATCTTTAAAGATGCCACCGGCACTAGTAAGTACAGGAGGTTCCTCAACTAAACTATCGCTTAATAGCTCATATAGTTGTTGACATAAATCCACATTATCAAATTCAGGATATACCTTGGATTCATTAACTGTTTTCATTATTTGAGGCACGACTGCCAAAGATTTTTCTAATCTTAACAAGTCCCTGCCATTGGCATTGCCATAACCTACTCTAGCAATCAACCTTTCTATGTCGTATAGTTCACTAAGGTTTTCTTTTAAATCCTCTCTTTTCAAGACATTCTTATTGAAGTATTGAATAAAATCCAATCTTTGATTTATTTTGTCTATGTCTTTCAGAGGTTTTTGAATCCATTTTTTCAATTGTCTGCTGCCAGTAGCACTTCTGCTTTTATCCAAGAAACTCCACAAGGTTATCCCTTGTGTATTTAGTTTATTAGCTTCAACAAGCTCTAAACTTTGAATGGTTGTATAATCCATTTTCAGATAAGCATTGTTATTTTCAAGCTCAAATTGACTTAGATGTTGAATGGATCTTTTCTGAGTTATTTCTAAATAACTCATCAATCTGCCTATCGCTTCTAACAAGTGAACATCTTCAATATTACGATGTAGATTGTCATATTTATCGCTTAATCCACTTTCATCACAAACTGAACAAGTTATCACTTCGAAATCATTTAATGATTTAAACGATGTTGGAACAATTAACTCCTTAATGTCATTTGTCAGAATCAATTGCTTGAGGGCGATTAGATCATGACCAATATTAAAGAGTTTGGTTTCTCCCGTTGTTATTTCGCAAACTGCCAATGCATAACCATAACCATAGTCACATAGACTAGCCAGATAATTGCTGGCTTTTTCATCCATTATTTCATCTATGGCTGTTCCTGGAGTTACTACCCGGATTACATCTCTTTTAACAAGTCCAACAGCTTCTGCAGGATCTTCCATTTGTTCGACTATGGCAACCTTGTATCCTTTCGCAATCAATCTTTGAATATAGTTGCTGACAGCATGATAAGGAACCCCACACATTGGAACCTTTTCTTCAACACCGGCGTTTCTTCCTGTAAGAACCAAATTCAATTCGTGTGAGGCTGTTTTTGCATCATCAAAAAACATCTCATAAAAATCACCCAAACGATAAAATACTAATGCGTCTGGGTATTTTTCTTTTAATTCTAGATAATGGGTCATCATTGGAGTATATTGACTCATATTTCTGCCTCAATATACTTCAAGCAACCTTGGTATTCTTTTAATTCTTTCTTAATTTGGTGATACAGCGACACGCTGCCTGGACCAAACTCAATTTCTCGATAAAAATATGTTTCAATTATTCTGCTGGCACCTAAATCAAGTATCTCGGTTTCATCTACTTTTTCATCATCAAAGACTGCCACTTTTAAAGAAAACGGCGTGCAATCTATAACATTAATATTGTGTATTCCACCTAGAGCCTTAATCATTTCTCTTCTGGTTTGAACTTTCTTCTTTGAATCCAGGAACTCTTGGGCTAAAACAAGATAATAAACCCAAACTGACGCAAAAGATAACAAGCCATATATAACCGTGATAGTTACAAAGTTTGTAATTAGTCCAGAACTCATATATTTTATTAAGTCAATAAATTCAATTATAGTTCCTGGGGTTGCATAGATTAAAGCATCATTAAAACTATATCCCAACCATAAGCTTATCATCATAAAGACACCATACAAGGTGCTTGATACAATTGTATTCATTACCAACAGAGTTGGTGAAATTATTATCAACAAGTATTCAAGAGGTACCAAGCTTGAAGAGCACAAAGATGTTGCGATTGCTAGTAAAAGTAAAGCTAAAACTCTTCTTCTATCCATCTTGTTTGAATACTGACAATAAATCCCAATCATAATTGCAGGAACTATCGACATATTAATGACATAGTATGGAGTAATATATTTGCCAACTCCTGCTTGAATCATGTTTTCACTTAATTGAGCTGTCCAAATATTGATATCACCTACATAAATTGCTCCACTTGACGACAACCAATTGCCGCCTAAGTTACCAAACCAGAAACTCTCATGCAGGATGTTTTCAACCCCTGCTATTTCCATTACTCTTTCTAACAAACCATAGATGAATAATGCTGCTGGATTACTTGAATTCTCAGCAATAAAATTCAACACCGCTTCCAAAACCGTATAGAAATATGGGACGATGAGAGATATGCCTACACCAATTATTATGGTAGCAACAAAAACCAGCAACAAAAACCAACTGTCATTGTCAATAAATCTAAATAAACCATAATTTAGTCTTTGTCTTGAATGCTTGTATAACAAAATTATTAAAACAACCACAATCAAGCTTGCCAACAAACCCATGTTTAATGGTGCTCTTTCTCTGCCTGAAACACTTGTACTTAAGATAAATGAATTATAGAAACTGCTTGGCAGGTTTTGGTCAGCCACAAACATTGTGACTACATGAAGCAATACATAGCTTATAACCCCAGCAATTATCGGTACAGAATCTTGATGTTTCTTGCCAATGACATTGATGGTTACCACAAGTGGGAAAAACATCTTGATGAGGCCACCGCAATATCTCAAAGCATACAAAAGCAGTGACACTGTTTCATTGCTTGAACTAAAGTTGTTCCCAATACCCAATAAAATCAATGCCACAAAGTACATGACCAGCGGTGCTGTCAATCCTTCTCTTGTTGCATACCAAGACTTTTTCATTCTTTTTTTACCTCATTGACTATATTATCATTTATACCCTTTGTTTTCAAACTAGAATAGGTGATATAAATGTTCAATGTATTCAACTGGTCTGAAATGAGCTAAACGCATTTCCTTAGTTGAAAGTGTTGTTTCAATTGAACTGGTCCCTTTTAAGTTAATTACATATCGATCAAAACACAATAAGGATGTTTCATCAAATTTGCTAACTATTTTGATAATGTTGTTTCCTGACAAAATTAATGGCACTCCTAGAGAATGATGTCTGTCATGATGGCTTCCTGTTACCTCTGTCAATTCCATTACCTCAAGCCCAACTTCAACAACCGCACCCTTTAGTGAACGATTATAAGCTGTGGAACCAACTTGTGTACAAACACACAAACCTGTACCACGGAAAGTCTCCAGTTTCTTATCATTTATATACACTTCCATTGTTTGGCTTCTAACAATGTTTTCAATTCTCGCTTCATTCACTGCTAAATACGTTTTTTGATTTTCGCCATCTACTTTTATCTGTAACAATTTTTTGTTTTCAATTGTTGGAGTCTTATTCAAAATATCATCTAAATATTGATCGAGCTCATCATTTGTATAATCCGCAAAGAATCCCAATGTTCCTGTATTAATCCCTGTAAATATTACAGTATCAAGTGAATTGATATACTTATGAACGGCGGACAGAAAAGTTCCATCCCCTCCAACAACACAAACTATATCAGGATCCTTATCTGAATAGCTCATCCCATTATTAAAAAGGAATCTTTGAACTTCCTTCGCTACTCTAATTGACTCATTATCTTCCTTTGTGACTACCGCAAACTTTCTCAATTTATTCACTTCCTGTCGCAATTATTGTATCATATTAAGCAGAGGTATTCTATATGCAAGCAAAAGAGGAACTTGAGTTAAAAACACTATTAACGCGAAAACAATTCGAGAATCTAAAAGCTGAATTTGAGGGCTTGGTTTTCGTCCCTCAAGTCAACATCTATTATGCCAGCAAGAACAGTGATCACTATGCTTTCAGGATAAGGGTTAGAAATGGAGTTCAGCTTTTTACCTTAAAACAAAAGCTAGATGGCAAAACCATGGAATACGAGAAAGAGTTTGAAGGCGATTTTG
>CADBLN010000115.1 GCA_902795525.1 uncultured Erysipelotrichaceae bacterium
CCGTCCGAAATACTTAGTGTTATCTGGAATACATTTACCAAGGAAGGTAAATGGTTTATCTATCAGGGATTACGTATTAGTCTAGGTTGGTTTGAGATACCTATCTTTGAATTGTTGATAGATGCCTACATCTTTATGATTTTATTCGCAGCTCAAAGAAGAAATGATGATACGTTATTCCTAAATGGATCGACAAAGTTTATCCTCGTCGTTCTAGCAGTATTATCTATCTGTTGTATATTTGGAGGAATGTTGCTGGGGTGGTCACCAATATCAGCTGGTATAGTCCAAGGTGTACAGGGTAGATACCTAATACCATTATCAATAATGCTGCTACTGGCACTAAATAGTAAGAAGGTTATCATAGATAGAAGCGTTGATAAAATAGAGCTAACAATCCTACTATTTGTATTAATCAGTGTTACTGTAGATGTCATAACATTTATACAATTTACATAATTATGATGGAAATAAAACAATATGATAAAAAAATGGACCGATTACAATTTAACTAAACAGATTAAAGATTTTTTTGATGATACAAGTAAGTTTGTTTTTTGGTCTACAGCTTTAATCATGTTTATAGCACATGGGTTCAGTTTCGCGAACATTATGTACTCTCATGACTCCTTAGATTTTGCGAATATTGAAGGGCTTGGAAAGGTGCATTTAGGACGTTGGTTGTATCCTTTTTTAGTTCATAGAAGGCTTGTGGCAACACCATGGCTAATAGGAATGATGAGTATAATATTTGTTTCATTAGCTGCGGTATTAGTTTCAAAGGTTTTGAAATTAAACAAAGCGCAAGGTTTGTGTGTGGGAATATTGTTTGCGGCAAATATAACCCTAACATCATTATTTAGAACTTTTATTTATGATGCTGATGCGGATTGTTTGGCACTATTACTTGTGTGCTTTGGGGTATATGCGTTTAGAAGATTCCCTAAAATACTTAATATAATTGTTCCAATAATTGCCTTTACTTTAAGCTTGGCACTCTATCAAGCTTATGTATGTGTAGGGATTGGTTTGTTTTTAATCGTACTAATACAAGATGCATTAGATTCTACTGGTTGGAAAGATATTTTAAGTATTGTAATTACTGGTTTTAAAGAGATAACTGTACTTCTATTAGGAATGTTGACTTATGTTCCTTTAATGCATATGGCTTCTAATTATTACGGTATGGAGCTATGGTCAGGGCGTAATGGACCTGGAAAATTGAGTTCATTAACTATTTCGGAAGCTTTCAAGCTCATTCCTGGTGCCTATAAGTATTTCTATGATACCTTCTTTAGTTTATCTGGATATAATAGTCCAAGAATTATTAAGGTTAATTGGATAGTTGTTATTCTTATTGTTTGTTCAGTTGTTTACTACGTATTAACACATAAGAAACATCTATATTCTTTAGTTATTATAATTCCATGTTTATTACTATTGCCTTTAGGATTAAATGCGATTTATGTAGTATCGTTTGGTGCAGTACATGAATTGATGATTTATGCATTTTGTTTGATATACTTGATCCCACTAATAATTACTAGTGGATCAGAAGCATCACTGATAAATCTAAAAAGAGTAATTAGTTTTGTCACAATTATTTGTGTTATTTGTGTTGGCTTAAACAATATTGTTTATTCGAATGGAGCCTATGTCTATAAGAAGTTAATATATGACAACACTTTATTACACGCACAAACTATATGGGAAGATGTTAATAAGATTGAAGGGTATCGTGAAGGTGAAACTAAGGTTGTATTTGTTGGTGATTTTGCGAAAGCCAAGACTGCGTACTATTCATCAAATGTAAATATGTACACCGACTCACCAGTTGGTACTGGTCATTCTTCAATTAGTTATTCTGGCACAGAAGTCCAATTTTATTACAGTATTTTAGGTCGTAAAATTAGTATTACACCACCTGATGAGGAAATAAGAAATAATCCTGAATTTAAAGAGATGCCAACATATCCAAGTGAAGGATACTGTAAGATGATTGATGGTAAAGTAGTAGTTAAATTGGAAGATGTAGAGAATTAAG
>CADBLN010000116.1 GCA_902795525.1 uncultured Erysipelotrichaceae bacterium
GATAAAACTTGCAAGATCTCAATTCTTAAAAACTCCCATTTTATAAGGTTTTAAGTGATAGTCGCCATAAATACAAGCCAACCAATTTATATTAGTTTTATTTTCATTCATTTGGATCAACTCCTTTTTTCTATACTATTATAGCAGATTAATTATTATTAATTTTTGATTCAATTTCTTTCATTCTATCAATATCAGTCATCTTTATAATTGTTTTATCATTATTATCATATCCTATAAAGAAACATATTAACTCATAACCTATTTTTCTTAATTCATTAGCTACTATATTAGCCTCCAAAATATCATAATTAAAATTATCACTTATTTCTTGGTTATTGAAAGTATAATTAGCTAGTTGTTTTTTATATAATTCAGTTATTAAATTAACATCTAGTATATCACTTGAATCAACATTTTTAAGTAAAATATTAATTTTATTTACAAACTCAGTTATATTCATAGAATTATCTAAGTGAATAATGTAATTTTCCTTTTTTAATACATCTAACCATGAATCATAAAAATTTAAAAATTCATCTATGCTGGAGTTAGTATTTAATCGCTTATACTCTTCAATAGAATCTATATCTACTCTTCCAACAGTAACTATATTATTTATATCTTTATATAACTCTACATTTGTAAAGTTTTCCTCAAAAGAAATATCATATCCATCATAATCACATGGTATAGTTAAGATATCAAGTTTCTTTGAATTTTCATTTCTTCCTTTTGATTTAAAAAAATTAAATATTCCCATTTTTTTACTTCTTTCTATAACTATATTTTTCATTGGTCTTGACTAGATGTTCTCACCTTATCAATTCCTTAGTAATTTTTAGTAAAAATTACTCTTTTTTACTTATTTTTATCAATTTTTAATATATTTTAACATAAACATGCAAGATTTATTTTTGAGCTTTTCCTTGTATTATAAGGATTTAGAAATGGTCTTGACTAAATTGTTTTCAACCAGTTTATATTAGTTTTATTTTCATTCATTTGGGTCAACTCCTTTATTTATCTCTCAATTATTGATAATATATGACCACTATATCCTATTAAATCTTCTCTTTCACATATAGATAAATGATAATTAACAAACATCTTATATTCTTCATCATTCATATTATCAATTTCTTCTCTCATTACTCTACCAACACCATCAGTAGCTACATAACATAGTTTCTTAACATCAAATTTATTCATTAACTCTTTTACTTCACTAAAATATCTCATATTAAATATTAAATCTTCTGAGTTATTTGGTTTAAAATTAAGTGATACTTGCTTACCATCACCATAGTTTTCATATATGTTTTTGCCTTGAAATCCCCATGTTAGCATGGTTAAATCAAATAATATAAATGCTATTAATATTTTACCATTTGGTTTAGTAACTCTTATAGCTTCTTTAATAGCTTGTTCTTCTTCATCTTTTTTAAACAAATGATAAAGAGGTCCCAAAACTAAAGTAATATCAAATGTATTATCTTCATACATTGATAAATCCAATGCGTTTCCTTGAATAACATTAATATTCATATCTTCTTTTATTTTACTCTTCATTACATCAACATTAGCTTGAACTAATTCTAATGCATCAACTTGATATCCCTTGTTCGCATAATATAAAGAATATGCCCCAGTTCCAGCACCTACTTCAAGTAATCTATCACCTTGTTTTAAATATTTATCAATATAATGTGTTGTTGTAATAAATTCTATATAGTGCATCTTATCACTTGTTAAGCGATCATCTTCTACATATCCGTCTTTATAAAAACAATCAAGTACATTATCTAAAAATCTTTCTTTCATACTTTCACTTTCTCACTATTGTTATAAAATGTGTCGGCATATTACAAGCCAGTACTCTAATTCCTCTTAAAAATGAGCAATTTTTAATCTATTTTTTTCCTTTTTTGCTTCTTTTTTATTATAACTTGCAAGATCTCATTTCTTAAAAATTCCCATTTTATAAGGGTTTAAGAGATATGCGACATAAATACAAGCCAACCAATTAATGTTTGTCTTTGTTTCTGTCATATATTATTTTTTATTTCCAAAAAACTGTAATGGATATAAGACAAATATACCTATACTTTGAATCTTCTCTTTCGAGAAAGCCCCATAGACCCTGGAATCAGCAGAGACTAATCTATTATCACCCATACAGAAATACTCATCTTCGCCTAAAACTATCGTGAAATCGTTCGTAAATAAGCCAGAAGAAGATATTTCCTTTTGATTCTTTACATATTCTTCATCTAGAAAGTCTTGACTCATCATTTCACCATTGATGTATAGTTGGTCATTTTTAAATTCGATGCTATCACCTGGTAAACCAATGACCCTCTTGATTAAAAGCTTTTCCTTTTCACCAGAATCCAAGGAAACCACCACAATGTCAAACCTGTTAATTCCAGCAACATTTTTTTGAACAACACTGGAAAAACCAACATCACCATCGTTTACAGTCGGATACATGCTGGTTCCATCGACAATAACCGGTTTAAAAAAGAAAGTCTGAACAGCTAAGGCCACCAAAAAAGTTATCACTACTGTAATAATGATTTCCTTAATATCTTCCCATAGCATCATTAACCATAAAAGGTCTACAGCTACATAATCTTTCAATCTTTCCTTTAATGCCATTTCAACTCCCAAAAACAAGAGCTGGTTTCCCAGCTCTCGTTAAATTAACGTTTTTCTTCAATTCTACTTGCTTTACCTGAACGTCCACGTAGATAGAATAGTTTTGCTCTTCTAACTTTACCAACACGTGATACTTCAATTTTTTCGATAATTGGTGAGTTAACTGGGAATGTTCTTTCTACACCAATACCATTTGACATCTTACGTACTGTAAATGTTGCGCCAATGCCTCTACCATTTAAAGCGATAACTACACCTTCAAAAACCTGAATACGTGTTTTACCACCTTCTTGGATTTTTACGTGAACCTTTACAGTCATACCTGGACGAAGTTCAGGAACATCAGTACGTAATTGACTCTTAGTAATTTCATCAACTAAATTCAATTTCATCTTTTTCTCCTTTTCACCATGCCTGTGTATCAATAGTTCATGAACCTGACATCAGCGGAACTATCTCATTTACGCTCAATTATCTTAACATACAAATTATTTGGTTTCAACCTTTATTTTAATTATATAGTTTTAAGCACTCCTCAATAATATCCCAGAATTTATCAACATCAATATCAGTAGCAACATAAGCGTTTTCTTCTTTCTTTAAGAAACCAACCAAATCACAATTAGTTCTTCCATATGATTGTTCACTTCTAATTTCTATATCTACATGACAATGTTGTAAAGTCAAAACTGATGGGTCAATTAGATAGGCAATAGTTACTGGATCATGCAATGGACCACCTTCCCATTTAAAGGCTTCCTTTTGTGTTTTGTTGTAGAATTCCATCATTTCTTTGAATAAGTAACTAGCCTTATTCCCTATTTGATTCATCCGGTCAATAACCTCTTGGTAGCATCTCACTTTTCTAGTGACATCTAAACCACACATTACAATAGGTCTGCCACACTCAAACACAATTTTAGCAGCTTCGCCATCAGCCAAAATATTGAATTCAGCTGCTGGAGTAACATTTCCTTGTCCAACACTGCCACCCATCAAAACTATTTGTTTGATCTTAGGAATAATGCGAGGTTCCAAACGCATTGCTAAGGCAATGTTTGTCAATGGACCTGTTGGAACTAAAGTTATATCCCCTTCACTATTTAATAATGTTTTAATGATAAAGTTAACCGCATGAGTAGCTTCAGCTTTTTTAGTCAAAGGCTCAAACTGAGGACCATCCAAACCACTAGTGCCATGGATAAAGCCAGCATAACGTGGTTGCTGGACAAGCGGTCTAGTGCTACCTGCATAAACTGGAACATCTATGCCAACATGTTGACATACATTTAAGGCGTTTGTTACTGTTTTAGGCAATGATTGATTTCCCGCTACAACTGTTATGCCTAATAGCTCAATAGCAGGGTGTTTTCCTGCCATCAAAACCGCTACTGCATCATCATGACCAGGATCACAATCTAAAATAACCTTAATCTTTTCCATTTTCTAACTCCTCTTTGATTTTTTCTAACATTTGTTGTTCTTCTGTTGTGAATTGGTGTCTTTCTAACAAATCTTTTCTATTCATATAGGTCTTTTTCAAACTCTCATACAGACGATATTTTCTGATGTTTTCATGGTGACCTGACAAAAGAACTTCAGGCACTTCCAATCCATCATAAACAACTGGTTTAGTGTATTGAGGATATTCCAAAAGGTCATTTTCAAATGTTTCCTCAACTGTACTACCTTCAGCTATCACACCATCAACAAGCCTTACAATCGCATCTGTGATAACCATTGAAGCTAGTTCCCCACCTGTCAAGATATAGTCACCAATCGACAGTTCTTCATCAACATAATTAGAGATTCTGGCATCATATCCTTCATAATGACCACATATCAAAATAATGTCATCTTCTTTTTTCAAGTTATGGGCTTTGCTTTGGTTGAATTGCTGACCTGATGGATTCATCAAAATGGTATGACTTTTTGAAGTTTTCACATCTTTCAGACAATCCAAAAGAGGCTGACACATCAAAACCATGCCACTGCCGCCACCAAAAGGATAATCATCAACGCGATTATGCTTATCACTGGTATAAGATCTAAAATCGACAACCTGAATATCGACAAGGTTTTTTAAACGAGCTTTTTTAATGATTGAAGTGTTCAGAAAACCATCAAACATTTCAGGAAAGATTGTTAGGATTGTTATTTTCATACTAATCCTTGGATTGAATTAATATCAATCCTCTTCTGTGCTACATCAACGTTTTGGATAAAAGCCTCAACGTAAGGAATTAAAACTTCCTTTTCACCAATGTTTATTCTTAATAAAGTTTGATAACCATCTTCAACACTGGTGACAGTCCCAATGCACTTGTTATTCTCATAAACATTACAACCTTGTAGCTCAAAATAATAATATTGGCCCACTGGCAGAGCATGAACATCTTCCTTGCTGATGTAGATGTCGCAACCTTTATATTTTTCAACTAGGTTAATGTCCTCTAAGCCTTCAAAAAGAACTAATAAAAATTCTTTGTGCCAACGCATATTCTTCACTATCACAATCTCAAATTCATGATCCTTTTCAATGTATAACTGTTGGCCTTTTTTAAAACGTATTTCAGCAAATTCAGTTAAAGATTTTACCTTTAATTCACCCTTTAAGCCAAAAGTATTAACAATGTTTCCAACTTTAATATATTCCATATCCACATACCAAAAAAGGATGTTACATACATCCTAATATGACTCAAACTTAACTGAGATTCTTTTGCTGTCAAGGCGTGAACAAACAGACAACATTTGTCTGATACTGCTTGCCATATTTCCTTGACGACCAATCAAACGTGCAATGTCCTCGCTTTTTGCATAAACATATAACACGATTTCATTTTCATTTAGTCCTTCCATGGTTTGGACCTTGACACTTTCAGGGTCTTCAACCATAGGTTGAACAATCTCCAATAATGTTTTTTCGTAGTTAATCATTATTTCTTTTGTTCATGAAATTTCTTCATGATCCCTTCTCTAGATAAGATACTCTTAACTGTATCTGAAGGTTGAGCACCATTATTTAACCATTTCATAACAGCTTCTTCGTTAACCTTTACTTCATTACTTCTAGGATTGTAGAAACCAACTTCCTCAATAAATCTGCCATCTCTTGGAGCTCTTGAATCAGCAGCTACAATACGATAGCTAGGTTGTTTTTTAGCACCCATTCTTTTTAAACGTAATTTAACCATAGTAATTTCTCCTTAAATAATACTACATAAATATAACACAAAGAAAAAACCTGTCAAGTATTTTTGCTTAACAGGTTTGTGTTTTTAAGACACCTCTTTTTTCAAAAGATACAAACCAAGGTCATCAGTGTGATTGACACTAGAACCTAAATCCACCCATCTGACCCATGAGTTTTTTCATTCTTTCAAAATTGTTAATTAGTTTATTTACTTCTTGAACCGAAGTACCAGAACCTTTCGCAATCCTATTTTTATGGGAAGATCTCAGTCTGCTTGGATCTTGTCTTTCACTAGGAGTCATTGAAAGGATGATAGCCTCGGTCCTTTTCATCGCTCCTTCAGTATCAGTATTATCCAACATCTCACTATACTGATTCATGCCAGGAAGCATCTTCATTAATCCTGAAAGTGGTCCTAACTTTTTCATTTGTCTCATTTGAGTTAACATGTCTTCTAAGTTAAACTTACCACTCATCAATCTTTGAGCAGCTTTTTCCATTTCAGCTTCATCTAATTCTGCTTCTGCTTTTTCAATTAATGTTTGCAGGTCTCCCATGCCTAAGATACGTGAAGCCATTCGGTCTGGATAGAAGACATCAATGTCATCAATCTTCTCGCCAGTACCAACAAACTTAACAGGAACATCGGTGATACTTCTAACTGATAGAACACCACCACCTCTAGCATCACCATCAAACTTAGTTACTATCAAACCTGTAACCTTTAACAAATCATCAAAGCTCTTAGCCACATTGACAATGTCTTGACCAGTCATTGCATCTACAGTCAGTAAGATTTCATCTGGTTTGAATTGCTGTTTCAGAGTGTTGAGTTCATCCATCAATTCTTCATCAATGTGCAAACGACCAGCAGTATCAATTAATACGGTATCATAGCCATTCTTTTGAGCGTAAACTAAACCCTCTTTGACTGTCTCAACAACAGGAGTATTCACCCCTTTAGTAAAAACTTCAATGTTAATCTGTTTTCCTAAAGTTTGGAGCTGCTCAATAGCGGCTGGTCTTATGATATCTGCCGCAATGATCATTGGCTTACGGTTTTGTTTCTCAGAAATAAGCTTAGCAATCTTTGCGACACTAGTAGTTTTACCAGTACCCTGCAAGCCAACTACCATAACAGTAGTAATGCCGCTTTGTTTATAAGATAGTTCAGCCTGAGCCTCCCCCAACAGTTTTACAATTTCATTATTAACAACCTTATAAACCTGTTGGTCTGGATTTAAGGCTTGCGATACTTGAATGCCAACCATTTCTTCTTTAATGGTATTGATAAAGTTTTTAACAACACCATAGTTAACATCGGCTTCCAGTAAAGCTATCCTGATTTCCTTCAACATGCTATCCATGTTTTTCTCAGTTAATTGATCTTTTCCTGCGATATGTTTAAATGCCGCAGTGAGTCTTGAACTTAATGATTCAAATGCCATATATCTATCACATCCTCGCCTTTGTTATTATAGCATATTACTTGTAAAGAAATTTCTTTTTAAGTACGATATATTTATAAGAGAGAGGTAATAAAATGGTCAAGTTTTTAAAATGTAACGAATGCGGCAAAATGGTAATTGAAGTTATTGGTAGTGCATGCCCAACTAAATGCTGTGGTGAAGCTATGGTTGAGTTAGTTGCTAACACTACAGATGCAGCAAATGAAAAACACGTTCCTGTATGTAATATTGAAGGAAATTTAGTGACTGTATCAGTTGGCTCAGTAGAACACCCAATGACACCAGAACACTACATTCAATTTATTGTATTGGAAACAACTGAAGGTTATAAGTATCACGAGCTTACTCCTGAAGACAAGCCTGTCACAACGTTCGCTTTAGCTGAAGGAGAAAAAGTTGTTGCTGCTTATGAATTCTGTAATCTTCATGGTTTGTGGAAAGCTGAATAATTAAACAAGGCGCTAATCATAGCGCCTTTAACATGATAATTAAGACATTAATTGAAAAGAGGATTATAAATAATCCTCTTCATTATTGCTGTTTGGATAAATTATTTCCACTTCCGTATTGTCAACAGCTTGTTGAAGAAGCGGTTTCCAATCAAAGAAGGATTCCTGTTTTTCAACCTTTAGAATATGGGGCTTGGTCACAGGATTCTTTGGTGTAAAGATTGTACAACAATCTTCATAAGGCAGAATTGATGTTTCATAAGTTTTTATTTTCTCAGCCAAATCAATGATTTCCAACTTGTCATACGTTACAACTGGTCTAATGACTGGTAAATCACTGACAGCATTAATGACTCCAATGCTATTTAGAGTTTGGCTGGCAACCTGACCAATGCTTTCACCATTAACAATCGCTAAACATCTGTTTCTGTTTGCTATCTCATTCGCAATACGATACATCATTCTTCTCATGATGGTAATCGCATATTCCTCATCACAATTTCGATATATTGCCAACTGAAGTTCAGTAAATGGCACAACATGTAATTTGATTCTACCTTGATAACTGGAAATAATGCGCGCTAACTCCTTGACCTTATTTAAAGCTTCTTGAGAAGTATAAGGCATTGAGGCATAGTGAATGCATTCAATCTCCACACCCCTTTTCATCGTTAGATAACCTGCTACTGGAGAATCAATGCCTCCCGATAACATCAACAAGGCTTTTTCACCAACACCAACAGGATAACCGCCGGCTCCTAAGATTGTTTCACACATTATGTAAGTAGCTTGCTCTCTTATTTCCACAACTACTGGATAGTCTGGATTGTGGACATCAACTTTCATGTTTTCGTTATTTTTGAGAATTGCTGAAGCAACAGCTCTATTAATCTCATCAGAATGGTGTGGGAACTGTTTATTGGCGCGTTTTGTTATAACCTTGAAAGTTCCACCTTTATCCATCATTAGTTGCTTAGAGGCCTCTACAATAGCTTCTAAATCATTTTCAACTTTGATGGTTGGCGCAAAAGCTCTAATTCCAAAGATTTTCTCTAAAACCGGACTTATTTCCTTTGGATCTGTACCATTTAGATGAATATAGATGTGGTCCCTAGTTCTTTCATATTTCAAATTCTCATATTTTTGGAGAGCTCTTTGAATATTCAACGCTAATTGCTTAATAAAATCTTTTTTATTCTTGCCTTTAGTACTCAATTCCCCAAAACGTATCAAGATAAACTCATATTCAATTTTAGCCATATTTATCTAAAACCTCCTGGAGATCAATCACAAATCCCTTAATATCATCCCAACTCATTAAGTGGGAAAAAGACAATCTAATGGTTCCCCTCAAACGATTAATATCACTATACATTTGAGCTATCACATGGGAAACTTTTTGTTTAGAATCACAAGTGCTTAAAGCACTAACACAATAGCCTTTCAAAGATAAAGCATTCATCATAACTTCACTTGGTATTGTTAAACAAGAAAAATTCAAAACGTATGGTGAAGCGTCACTAGGTGAATTAATCACAATGTGATCCATCTTCTCTAACTCATTCCTTAGATACTCATTATATTCTTTCACAACTTCAGTATTGTGATTCTGTTGTTGAAAGGCTAACCTCATTGTTTTGCCAAACAATATACATGCCGGTGAATTGAGGGTACCACCTCTTAACCCTGATTCTTGTTGGCCGCCTGAAATAACCGGGGCAATTTGAACATGGTTTCTTTTTACTAGTATTCCACTGCCTTTTAAGCCATAAATCTTGTGGGCACTGAACGTTGCCAGATCAATATCACTTAAGTCTATCTCCATCTTTCCAAGCGCTTGGACACAATCACTGTGGAAATAGCAGTTATGATAATTCTTCACAATCTTTTTGATTTCTTCAATTGGCTGAATGGCTCCAGTTTCATTATTCACATACATAACCGAAACCAGAATTGTATCATTTCTAATAGCCTTTTTAAGCTCTTCAACGACTACTTTACCATCCTGATTAACCGGCAAGTAAGTAACATCAAAACCTGCATATTCTTGCAGCCACTTGCAACTATTAAGAATACTTGAGTGTTCTATGCTTGAAACAATTATATGCTTACCTTTGTTTTGGTTTTTGAAAGCTACTCCTTTAATGGCTAGATTGTTGGCTTCACTTCCTCCAGAAGTAAAAATAATCTGGGAGTCCTTAACAGCTAATAAATCCGCCATTTGTTGGCGGGATTTATTAATAAGTTTATCTATTTCCAAACCATCAGGATAGATGGATTCTGAATTTACATAATACTTCCTCAATACTTCATCATAAGTTTTAAGCACTTCTTCGCTCACTGGTGTAGTTGAGGCGTAGTCAAAATATTTCATGCTTAAGCTTCATCCCTTTTACTAGCTAACAGCTTATTAACGGTTTCAGGATGCAGTCTGCGTAAAGCATTCATCGCAATAGTCAAGGCTTGAGTATACTCACCATTTCGATATGCTAATTCACTTCTTGTTAATTCACTATCGATGTCTGAGTAGGTTGAGCGATATTGATTACCAATCACAATCGCATTCTCAGCCATAATTGCAGTTCCCAAAATCCTATTAACACTTTCAAATAATTGAGAGATTAAATCAACAGCACTATTCTTTAGAGAATTGACTAAAGTTACATTTATAGGATTTTCTTCTAATAAAGCTTCTAGTTTATTTATGTATTCCTCTGCTTTATCTAAATCGTCATTATATTGGTTAGAAATATTTGTAATGCGGTTGTTTCTAATTTTTGCTTGAACCTCTGACAACACGATTGAAAGTTTAGTTAGTTGTTCTCTAGCGCTTTCCTCATCAGCACTTGCACTTCTTACGCTCTCACTAAGTTTATTAACTGTGTTCAAACATACCACAATCTCAGTATTTAGCTGTGATAGCTTCAACAATGTATCACTTGCTGGATTATTGTTTTCTTGTATGCTGTTCATAATGATATGACATTGTTCATTTAAACTATTAGCTTTGGCAGCGGCTTCACCCAAACCTTCGCCTTGGGTATCTAAACCATATCTTGCGGTCAATTCTTCAAAGTTGTTGTTTAGATTATCAACCAGATTCTTTAAGCTTGCCATATTACGATTGGTGACTTCGCGCATGCTCATAAGTTCATCATGAGCACTCTTCTCTTTTTCAATGGCTTGTTTAAGCTGATTCAAACGCTTTTCACAATCCAAAAGATGTTCATTAACACCATTTATATCACATTGCTTGATACGTCTTAGATCCTCTTGTAAGGAATCATTGATAAGACCTAGATTACTATTTATTTCTAAATGCTCTAAATAAGCCCCTTGTTGCTTGATTAAGGCATATGAATTCTGCACTTCTTCAACCATTGCTGGCACTTCACTCTTGGCTACATTAATTAGTTCTGGTATCGATTGAACGGTATTATTCAAAGCTTCTATGCTAGCCTTGATCTCCTCTGTTTTTTCATTTGCTCTATCAAAATCATTAGCAGCCATGATTGTTTCAAACTCAGAAAACTGATGATCAATACCATTAATTCTTTGGTCTAAAGCTTCCCAACAAAACAGGAATTGATCTGGGTTATTATTGATTGATAATTTGATATTATGGTAAATATCTTTCAAATCAGTAATCTTGCTTCTTTGTTGATCTTCTTTTTCTAAAATTGTATTCAAAACACCATCAAGCTCCGTTACTGTCTTTGATGTTGTTGCTAGTAAAGTACTTATCTCATTATTGTTGTTAGCTGCATCGCGATATTTTCTAAGTTGCATGAATTCATCAGAATCAGCAATCATGTCTTGAAGTTTTTTGAGGTTGCTTTGAACTACTTCAAAATTGTCCTGGCAAGTATTAAAAGTCTCGGCAACATCTCGATTAACCCTAGCTAAAGCTAATGCTTTAGTTACCTTGAATGGTAAAGGCACACTCCTCAAAGAGTTTAGTTTTATTTGAAACTCTTCAATCTGTTTTTGTAACTTATTCTTATTTGCGTTGCTTCTTAACACAAACAAAATAATTGCTACACAAACTAATAAAACTACATAAAAATAAGGAGAATTAGTCAGTTCTTGTAAACTACTGTTCTCACTAGTTGTTGAAACTTCTTGCCACTTTGCCATACCAAACACCTCTTATTATATATTTTAACATAACAGCGTCGTTTGTTAATTATCAATTATGTAAAAAAAGCATTTTTTACTGCTGCCTTTAAGACAAAAAGCGCCTTAACTTAGGCGCCTTGAGTATTCTATATTCTAACTATTGTTCGTGCTTTTTATCATAGTCGTTAAGGCATCTAATGACACACTCAACGTCGCTTTCCCTTGGATAGTAGATATCACCATATTTTTGCCAATTCAAGCGACCAAAGCCACAAGCCATTACAATTGTTGGTTCAGTGGCAGTGCTAATAGCTTCTTCAATCGCTTCATTGCGGTTTTCCATTATCTTATACTTTCCACCTTGTAATTCAACATAATGTGCAATTTCTTCCGAAATTTTTTGGAAAGACTCATGACCAGGGTAGTCAGCAGATATGTATGACATGGCTGCCTTTTGTCCTGTTATGGTTCCTAATTCTTCCCTTCTTTCTTGTGCTTTATCACCAACGCTTCCATAGATGATTTTTATGTTCTTACTATGCTCAGGATAGTCATCACTCATGGCTTTAAATAGGCTCTCATAACTAATCTTGTTATGGGCATAGTCAACTACAGCCACAACTTTACCATCCTTACTTTCAAAGATCTCCATCCTTCCTGAGACTTCAGTGTTCTTAATGCCGTTTTTAATGTTTTCTAATGGTATATTTAACTCATATGCTGACGCAATGATGGCCAATGCATTTGAAACATTGTAAAAGCCGTGTAATTTGATTAAGAATGATTCATCAAAATCCTGGTGTTTAACATTAAAACGTGTATATTTACCATCCTTTTTGAATTCATAACAATAGTAATCAGCATTTGGATTATGCAAACTATATGTCTTAACATACTTCGCCGAATCATTCTTTGCCTGTTCTAAAATCCGCTCATGATGGTCAGCGTCTAAATTAACTATCCCAATCTGACATTGTGAAAATATCTTCAGTTTTGCTGAAAAATAGTCCTCAAAATCTTTATGCTCCGAAGGGCTTATATGATCTTTAGAAATGTTTAAAAATACTGCGACTTCAAAATTAGTATTATCTGTTCTAGCATAACGCAAGCCTTGACTAGAAACTTCTAGAGAACAAAATTCAACACCATTATCCACACATCGTTTCAGTGACCTCTGTAATTCAACCGCTTCTGGTGTGGTATTAAAATTCTCAACCGTTTCAACACCATCAAAAGTCTCTATTGTTGAAACTAACGCACAAGGCCTCTTGCCA
>CADBLN010000117.1 GCA_902795525.1 uncultured Erysipelotrichaceae bacterium
AAGTCTTGTCACCGTTGGAGGCATTATTTCCGCCGTTTGACGAACAGCCAAACATAGCTAAAACCATGACTACAACTAACAATAAAATCTTAACTGCACCTTTCTTCAAACTAATCACCCCTTTTTTGGTCTGACTCATTGTCATTTTACAACTATTATTAATATAAATCTATAAAAAACTTGATAAAAAGGAGCATATTGTTTTATAATAATCTCGCACGCGCGTGTGGCGAAACTGGCAGACGCACTAGACTTAGGATCTAGCGCCGCGAGGCATGCAGGTTCAAGTCCTGTCACGCGCACCATCAAAAACCAAACGATTCACAAGAATCGTTTTTTTATAAATAGTTAAGTAATTCCTTAAACTCTTTGATTCTTTTTACTTCTACAGAACACGGACGTAGTTCATTTGGCCAAATCCAAATTGCATCCATACCAGCATTTAATGCCCCATAAATATCATTTGAAAAAGTATCTCCAACATATAAACATTGTTGGCAAGAAAGGCCTAATTGTTGGGCTGCCATTTCATATATTCTCTTATCAGGTTTATGGATTCCTATGCTTCCAGAAATAACCACAACATTGAAAAAATCCTTGATGCCAGATAATTCTACCTTCCCCCCTTGAGACTCGGCAGAACCATTTGTGATAATTCCAAGTTGATACTTTTTCTTTAAAACTTCTAATGTTTCTATTACATCTTTATTCAAAACCGTGTTTTTATACTGGTGTTCCCTCCACCAAGAAGCATAATCATCACAAGGAACTTTAATTTTATGTTTGTTTTCAAACAGCTCGAGAGAAACTAAGACATTTGTATTACCCATTCCATCAAAAGTCAGCAAATCTTGTACCATTGCTTCTTTTTGTAGCCTGTCAGTTACTTCTGGCAAGAATTCCTCAATAAACTGAGTATGAGTTTTGTATGCATAAGCAAATCTATTACCCAAAGTATTGTCAAAGTCAAAAAATATTGCCTTTATATCTTTCATAAATAATCTCCTGATAGTAATATCCTAACATATTTAATTCATTAAAAAACAGCTTTAACTAGCTGTTCATCTACAAATTATGTCCTTAGCTTGTTTGACATAAGCTAATGCATCATCATTTAATGGATATCTAATTACACATCCTGGAGATAAAATGTGGTGATGGCCACGCAAAATTTCCCAACAAGCTTCAATCTGTTGATCAATGGCCTGATAGTTAGAATTTGTTATATCTCCCCTTATTAGTCCTCCCATCAAACATTTGTCTATTTCTTTAGCTTTTTCAAGCGTTGGTTCACTTTCCCAACAGTGCCAATTAAAAATATCAATAGGATAACCTTTTAAAACATCAAACATTATATTGGTTCCATGAGCGTGAATCACATCACAAAAACCACTGGAAGCTTGTAGTACTTGAATGTCATATTGTTTTCCAAACTCAACAAAGGTTTTTTCATCACAAACATCATAACTGCTCATTTGAGAGGCAAAAAATATTCCATCGCATCCAATCTCATTAGCTTTTTTCACCAACTTCACAGTAGCATCAGTAATAATTTGTAAGGCTTGATGAATGTATTTAGTTTGCCCTGTTTTGATGTAGTCAACAATTTTACCATTACATAACTTATTAATGGTCGTAAATGGTGAAAAGACAGTAAAAATAACAGGAACGTCTTTGCCTTCAACAAGTTTCAAGGTTTCTTTTAGTGAATATAGTTCCCTGTTTAAGGCTTCTGCTTTTGAAAAATCCAACTCCTTAATCTTTGAAAAATCTTCAATCTTATTGATTGGAGTACTGATTACCTTAGCAACGCCGCCATTTTCTATGTCCGAGTAGTCAACCTTTACCCCAAAATCTTCAGTGGCATACATCCCATTATTCATGGTTTTAATTAAGTCGGTATCATACTTTTCAAAAAACGCATAAGTCTCTTCAGCCAATTTATCAGGATCTAAATCAATTCCTGGTAAATGTGTCCAAATAGCATAAGGAAGTTGGTCAACTTCCTTATTGTTTACTGCGTTAAAAATTCTTTCTTTTTTATTCACACTATTTCTCCAACATTATTTCCAATATCTCAATATCTGTACTAGCCATACCATCTTTAGCCATCTTTCCTACAGCTTTAATGGTTTCTTCGACATCAGGTTTTACCAATCCTTCCCCATTTCTATAGACATAGCCTTTCATAGCCATTTCCATCGCCTGCAAAGCACTTTCTACTGATAAGGAAATCTTACCTGCACAAGAGCTCTTAGCCCCATCGCAAACCATTCCACCAATTGAAGCAATAGAGTTAATGATGGTGTTAGAAATCTCCTCATACTTTCCACCTAATAGCCAGCAAATGCCGCATCCTGCTCCAGTTGCAGCACTAACAGCACCACAATAAGCACTTAGGTAACCAATATACCTTTTTTGATGCAAAGCTATTAGATTTGCTAGGATTAGGGCTCTATATAGTTTTTCTTCACTAACTTCTAAATCTTTAGCATATTCAATGACAGGCAACGAAACAGTCATACCTTGATTGCCACTGCCTGAATTTATCACCACAGCCATAGGACAACCATTCATGCGTGCATCAGAACCAGCTGCAGCTGCTGCCCTAGCTCTGATTTTTACATCTCTATTGTCATAACAATTAAATAAGGTTTTGCCTACTTGTTCACCCCAGTCGTTTGTTAATCCTTCCTGTGATATCGCAACATTATCCTTAATTTGTCGGGCAATAATTTGTCTTACATCATCTAGATTAACAGTTTCCGCATATTCGATGATATCTTTGACATTCAGTAGTTCTTTATCAGGTCCGGCAACTTCATGGCCAACCGGTACTTCTTCATGGTAAATCACTTCACCATTTTTAATGATACTAGAGATATTATCATGTTTATTTTGAAGTATTACTTCAGCTGTTTCACTGTCGCTAGATACAGCAACTTTGATATACAAGGTAGGAACATTCTGAGCTAAATGACAAGTAACCTTGTTCTTTAAGAGTTCTTTTCTAAGCTGTTCCCTTTGTTCATCGCTTACATTGGTGATTACTTGTAAAGCTTTTTCACTGTCACCACCAACAATGCCGAGCATCGCTGCAACTTCAATTCCTTTTAATCCACCTGAATTAGGCACAACTACTGCCTTGACATTTTTGATGATATTAGCGCTACAATAAACATCAACTTTTTCTGGTAAACAACCCAGTACTTTTCTTGCTGTTGCGGCTGCTAAAGCTAAAGCTATTGGTTCAGTACAACCAGTAGCTTCCATTAGTTCTGTTTCTAAAATCTCATTATAGTTTTTAATGATACAGTCTGATAGCATTAGAGGTAACCCTCCTCTTCAACCACTTCTTTCATTAAAGTAAACACATAACGATCTACATCCATAGGTAAAGCACAACCTGGCGCGAAGATAATTCTCTTATCTTCACTTTCATTGATTACTGTTAAAAGTCTCTTACGGAAGAATTCTTTTAATTCATCTCTGTTATTATCCTCATTATAGTAATCATAGTGACGTGCTAGACCTGTTATTAAAATCTTATCAGTCATCTTACGAACATCAGCAACTGTTGAGATAGTATCTGATTCTAAACCAGGTACGCAGTTTTCCCAACTATATGCTTGCACTTCATAATCTAAGCACTTATCAAACATTAGATTGTTTTCGCCATGTACATGAAGAACATTAAACCAAGTTCTATCTTTAATGTAATCTAAAATCTGCTTGTCATAAGGAGCACAGAATTCATCATATAATTCATCACTAATAACATTTCGCGTTGCATATTGATTGGCAAAGAAAATGCCATCAATACCAGCTTCATTAATTAAAGCATCTAGATAGTTCTTGTTTGTTTCTACCATTTTTTGTAAAGCTTCATGCATCTCGGCCTTATGATTCTCCATTAAAGGAGTGGTTTTGGCGTGGGTTCCTCTTTCCATTGCCTCTTGAAGGCATGTCAAAGGAGTAAAGATAGTGGCAATTACAGGTTTTTTTCCTTTATATTCTTGGCATAATCCTTTCGCAATTGCCACTTCTCTTTTGAAGACCCAATTATCCTTATCTAAAATAGGCATGGCCTTTAACTCTTCTAGATTATTAACTGGATATCTGTTTATTGTTCCAAACCAATGGGTTGGATCCTTACTTAAAGTAATGTCACCACCATAAGCTTCTGGAATATAATGCCCTGTGCACATGATTTTAACGAAGTCCCAACCACAATATTCAGTTACCATGATAGTTGCTTTAATCATATCCTGAACATGATGGTCTACAAAAGGCATATGAACCCAACCACTTACACCAATGCGGTCAAATGGTTGCTTATTAATCATTGCCTTGATTCTTTCGGTACTTGTCATCATATTAGGCACCTAAATATGTCTTGATAATGACATCATTATTCAATAGTTCTTTACCAGTTCCCTCAATGACAATTTCACCTGTCTCTAAAGCATAAGCTCTATCCGCAATATCTAGAGCTGCCATTGCGTTTTGTTCAACCAACAAAATTGTAGTTCCCTGTTTGTTGATTTCTTCAATCAAACCGAAAATTTGTTCTACAAGGATTGGAGATAAGCCTAATGAAGGTTCATCTAACATCAGCATCTTTGGGTTTTCCATTAAGGCTCTGCCAATTGCCAACATTTGTTGTTCACCACCAGACAAAGTACCTGCCATTTGTTTTTGACGGTCTTTAATTTGTGGGAACAATTCAAATACTTTTTCGTAATTAGCTTTCTGATTGGCCTTATCTTTTTCAGTATAAGCACCCATCAACAAATTCTCTTCAACTGTAAACTTAGGGAAAATCTGACGGCCTTCAGGGCATAAGATAATACCTTGTTTCACCCTGTCTCTTGGAGTCATTTTGGTAATATCAACACCATTGAAGATTATTTGGCCTTCACGTGGTTTTAAGGTACCAGATAAAGTATTCATTAATGTTGACTTACCAGCACCATTAGCACCAATAAAAGATAAAATTTCACCTTCTTTGACGTTGAATGATACACCACGTAACGCCTTAATATTTCCATAATATGTATGTAAATTATTAACCTCTAGCAACATCGTGGTGACCTCCTTTTTTACCTAAGTATGCTTCAATTACCTCTGGGTTATTTTGAACTTCTGCAGGTGTTCCTTCACAAATTTTGGCACCATGATTCAAAACAACAATCTTATCAGAGATACTCATAACAACTTTCATGTCATGTTCAATTAACAATATACCATCTACTTCATTTAATAAGCTTCTAATGAAAGTGCTGAGCTCTTGTTTCTCAGCTGGATTCATTCCAGCTGCAGGCTCATCTAACAAAAGAATCTTTGGATGAGCAGCTAGAGCTCGTCCAATTTCAAGTTTTCTTTGCTTACCATAAGGTAGACTCGTCGATTTTTCAGAAAGGCTATCTTCTAAACCAACTTTCTTTAAAATCTCTAAAGTTTCAGCCTTCGCTTCTTTTTCCCAGTGATTTTTCTTACTGTTTGGGAATAGTGATAAGAAAGCTCCATACTCAATACGGTGTTGCATTCCAATAAGAATATTATCTTCCACACTCATATTTGAGAATAACCTAATATTTTGGAATGTTCTGCTCAAGCCCTTCTCAACAACTTGGTCAGTACTCATACCTACTAAGTTTTCGCCATTTAATCTGACTTCTCCTTCATTTGGAGTATAAAATCCTGTTAGTAAGTTAATAACTGTAGTTTTACCAGCACCATTTGGGCCAATTAGGGCAACAACTTGTCCTTTTTCCATTGTGAAAGATAAATTATCTACAGCTACCAATCCACCAAACCTAATAGTTAAATCTTTAACTTCTAATAATGGCATCTACGCAACCTCCATTTTATCTTTCCTTACGAAGAATCCTTTAACTGCTTCTTTTAACTTGCCTCCAGGAATGGAATGGTTAAGCCACATAACAATAACCAATACTAAGCCATAGGCGATCATTCTATACTTAAATAAGAAGTCAAATCTTCTTAAGTATTCAGGCAAGATTGAAAGGAATAATGAACCGATTAAAGTTCCTGAGAAGTTTCCTAAACCACCAATAACAACGATTGAGATACAGTTAAAACTTAAATTTGCATTAAATGTTGATGGTTCAACATATGTCATTAAGTGAGCATATAATGATCCCGCAATACCTGCAAAGATAGCAGAGATTGTGAAAACAATAACTTTGTTAGGGAATAGCTTAATACCCATTGCTTCTGCTGCAATTGAATCATCACGCATAGCTTGTAAGTTACGCCCTAACTTAGAGTTAACTAACCAGTTCATGATAATATATGTCAATATGACAAATATCAGTGTAAAATAGAAAAACTGTATTTTGTTGGTAAACTTAAAGCCAAACAAGTTAATTGAAGGAATACCAACGATACCCATTTGTCCAAGAGTAACTTTATCCCAGTTTTTAATGATAAGGTTAACAATCTCAGCAAATGATAATGTGATAATTGTGACATACCTTCCAGTAATTCTACTCATTGGTAATGCCAACAATAGTCCAGCTAAACCAGTTATTAAGATTACCAATAGGAATGATGTTGAGTATGCCCATTTAAAGTGGTACCACAAACATGCAGTGGTATATGCTCCTATGCTATAGAAAGCCGCATGTCCAAATGATACTGTGCCACCAATACCCATGAGCAAGTTTAAACTCATCGCAAAAATCATATTTAATTCTGCTGTAATTAATATCCTTAGTGAATAAGGGCTGGTGAGTAATGGCGCGATAGCCATACCGACCATGATTATAGCGAAGGTTATATTCTTCGGAGTCAATAATTTCTTCATAAGCTATACCTTCTTTTGTTCTTTCTTACCAAATATACCAGTTGGTTTAATGATTAATACTAGAATCAGTATAGCGAACGAAATGAAGTTACTAGCACTCATTGACCAATATCCTGAAACAAAGTTTTCTGCAATAGCGAGGATATAACCGCCAATTACAGCACCTTTTAACTCACCAATACCACCTAAAACTGTGGCAGCAAAGGCTTTATTACCAATTGCCGAACCTACAGAGATAGAGATACTGCTTAAATACATACAATATGCTACACCACTTACTGCTGCCAACATACTTCCAACCGTAAATGATAAACCGATTAAAGTATTAACTGGCATCCCCATCAAGTGACAAGCATTTAGATTCTGTGATAAAGCTCTTAAGCCTCTACCCACTCTATTATGTTGAGTAAACCAGGTCATTCCTAAAAGGATGACAAGAGTAACAACAATAATGATAATCTGGATAGCACTAGTTCTAGCTCCAGCCAGATTTATATACTTACCAGCCAACAAAGTTGGGAATGGTTTGATTTCACTACCAAAGGTTCCTTGACATAATTGTTCAAGGATTGTTTTTACGCCTATTGAAGAAATCAGGGCGTATGTATTGCTGTCGCCTTTCTCTCGAATTGGCCTGATAGCAATAAATTCAATAACATATCCTAAAGCACCTGCTGCAATTAAAGTCAAAATGAATGTTAATGCAACAGATCCTGCCGTAATGGAACTATATAAAGCATAGAATATAACAGCGCTTGTTAGGAACACTGCCGCATTGGACATATTAATCAATTGTAAAATAGAATAAATCAATGAATATCCAATTGCTGTTAAAGCATAAATGGATCCCAATGATATACCATTAACAAGTATCTGTAAAAACTTGGACATAGCTTCTCCTTTCTTAGAAAATAGACTTCACCTCAGTCTCTGAAGTGAAGTCTATTAATCACTCACTAATTACTGAATTATTTTAAACCAGCAACTGCGTCAACATCGAATGTATTTAATAAATCTTCGTAGTTGACCCACTTTAATTCGCCGTCTACTCTCTCGATTCTTGATAGATATTGAATTTGTAATATCTTTCTACCCTTAGCGAAAGTTAGAGCACCTTGAACACCTGGGAATTCATTCAATGTAGCTAGTTTATCTCTAAATGTTTGACGAGTTGTACCAGTCTTCATTGTTTCTCTAATAGCCCAAATAACTGTTAACATACAGTTGTATCCTTGGTCAGCGTATTTTTGAGTTGTGTTATTGTCTTCTGCAAATTTAGCAGGATACAATTCTTTGTATAACTTTTCGTATTCAATATATACAGGGTCTGTTAAGTCCTTAGTCTTAGCATAAACACCATACAAACCTTCACCTAAGTCACCTAGGTTTTGTAAAACGTTTGAAGTACGTGATTTTGATGATACCTGCCATTCACACTTCAAGCCAACAGTTTCAGCTTGTTGTCTAATTAAAACGATATCATTTTCAGCACAGAAACACATTACTAGTTCAGGGTTTGTATCTTTAATCTTAGTTAGGATTGATGTGAAGTCTTGTTGACCATCATCATACTTTTCACTTGCTAATAAAGTAACGCCTAATTTTTCAGCTGTTTCTGTATAGAACTTACAAGTTTCTAGACCCCAAGAGTCATTTGAATAAATCAAAGCAATTTTTGAGAATCCTAAATGCTTGATATCATATGCAGCAACACGTGCAGCAGCAACGTCTTGAGTCATTGATAATGAGAATCCCCAATCGCCACTAGTCTCTAGATAGTCTGATTTTGAACATGTTAATGCATATTGTACAATTTCAGCATCTCTATAGATACTAGCACATGGATAAGATACACCAGAAGCGAATGAGCCAATTTCTAATAGATAGTAAGGATCCGTGCTTGATACTATCTTTTCAGCAATTGTTGCACCTTCAGTAGCATCGTTCTTGTCATCATTGTAATCAATAATTAACTTGCCAGTGCCATCTCCATTTAGCCATCCTTCTCTTTCAAGCTTTGTTAATGCAACTTTAATGCCCATTTCGATGTATTCTGCATAAGATGCATTAGTTCCTGTGTAAGGTAAACTTACAGCAATGTGGAAGTCGCCGTTTTCGTCCGCAGCTGATTCAACCTTTTGGCCGCCACCATTGTTACAACCAACAGTAGTAATCAGCATGAGGACTACTAATAATAAACTTAATAACTTTTTCATAGTTCCTCCTTCTTTATTATTGTGGTAAAACCACTTACGACCTATTTACGTGTTTTATAGTGCAACGTACAGCACTTACAACCTTGAGCTAAGCTTCCTTCCAATTCGAAGTCTAAACCCAATCCTTCTGCGATACCTCTATCACCTTCCATGGCAATATCACACATCAAATCTAACTCTTCGTCAGATAAGCCCATTTTTTGCCACGCTTTTAACAAGGCACAGTAGTTCAAGGTAACAACAGCTTCTTCATCATTTGCGTATTCAATGTGTTTCTCAAATGTTTCAGGAACACCATTTTCCACAAAATGATGAGCATAAGCACCAGCTGTTAAAACATCAGTATCAAACTTCTGTCTTTCAGCTTGCCCACTAGCAACACCAATCTTATGGATTGCCTTACGCATGATAGGTTCTAAATCGATTCCTTCAGCTTGAGCTTCTTTGTAAAAACCTGCAGCCCAACGACCTCTTTGTTCAATAGCGGCACGCCTGATATTGCACACCTCGTTGTCGGTAATGTGAGCTTTGTTCTCTACTTTACTCATTGTTTTTTTCTCCTTATTCCACAACTACATTATAAAAGACATCCACTGACTAGATAAATATTGAAATTCTACTCTTTTTTGTAAAAATCACCACTTATTCGATGATAAAGTCACACAACTTTTTCAGTACTAATCTATAAGCCGGATGATAATATTCAATCATAATATCACTATGACCTAGTGATGGATAACCTGCTTTACTATATTCATTCAAAAAACTGTTTAGTTTTATACTGTTAAAAGGCATCAAACCTTCATCCGTCATGGATTTCAAGACCTTTAATTTTTCAATAAAACTATCAAGATTTCCATGTACTAGTTTGCTAGTTTGAACGCATAATTGATTTAGGTGTTCCAAGGAACAGGCCTTAAGGTCCAAATGGTTTAAACTCAATCGTATTAAGCCATTGCCAATATCTTCATATGGAAAGCCAAATCCATGAGGGATAGATTCATATTCATCTTGTAATTCTTTTAATGAAAGCTTGCT
>CADBLN010000118.1 GCA_902795525.1 uncultured Erysipelotrichaceae bacterium
AAGATTTCATCAACCGCTTTTTCAACAGCTTCAGTAGAAGTGATGTCACATACTACAGCAAGAGTTTCAACTCCAAATTCAGCGTTAATCTCCTTAGCAACTTCTTCAATTAAACTTTGTCTTCTCGCAATAGCAACAATTTTAGCTCCTTGATTAGCTAAAGCCTTTGCCATCTGTACGCCTAGCCCTGTAGAACAACCTGTAACTACAGCAACTTGACCTTTTAAATCAAAATAGTCTTTCATATTTTTTCCTCCATTACAAGTCTACTACCTTATCGATTTAATAGTAAGGAAAATGATTATTAAATTCGTCGTTTTTTCACAATGTTATATGAAACCTATTTGGTGCATATTTAGTAAGTAATTGATACAAATACCATTTTATTGACAACAGTTAAAAATATTTTTTCCCAAATAAAATGGATGCTTCTAACATAATGATAGAAACATCCATTTTTAAATGTTATCACCAAGTTATCTTATATGTTTAAAAATACTGAAACATATTGATAAGCCTTATGGTTCATAAAACTATTTGATCTCGTTAAATCCTTCTCTTGCAGCATAGCTAGTATGCAACAATTCATGAGCCTTATGAGAGTTAGGTTCACCTAAATACTTTTCATATAACTCTTGGATTTGAGGGTTGTTGTGAGATTGACGAACAACTTGACGCTCATCTTCTGAATACAGAGCATTTGCTCTTTTTTCCTTGTATGTGTCGAGAATGTCGTCATCTTCTTTTAACATGAAGCAAGGTTTAATATATGGTTGTCCACCACCATTGATACAGCCACCTGGACAGCCCATTATTTCAATGAAGTGATATTTTGACTTACCTTCACGGATTTCATCTAATAGTACCTTAGCGCTTCTCATGCCTGAAGCAATCGCAACATTAACCTTGGTTCCATTAATATCAAGGGTTGCTTCTCTGATACCGGCATCGTGACCTCTAACTTCATCAAATTTAATGCGACCATATTCTTGACCTGTCAGTTTGTAGTAAACGGTTCTTAATGCTGCTTCCATAACACCACCAGTTACACCAAAGATGACACCTGCTCCTGAGTAATCACCCATGATATCTTGATCCCATTCTTCATCTGGAAGACGGTCAAATCTAATACCACTACGCTTAATCATTCTTGCAAGCTCACGAGTGGTGATAACTGCATCAACATCAGGAATATCATTTACTTTTAATTGCTCTCTTTGCTTTTCGAATTTCTTGGCAGTGCATGGCATAACAGAGACTACAAATACATCTTCTGGTTTATAACCTTTTTCCTTAGCCCAATAAGACTTCAAAATAGCACCTTGCATTTGGTGAGGTGATTTACAACTTGATAGATGATCTAATAAATCACCATAGTTATATTCAGCATAATTTACCCATCCTGGTGAACAAGATGTAATCATTGGTAAAGTCCCACCTTCAGTTAAACGATGCAACAATTCTGTACCTTCTTCCATGATGGTCAAGTCAGCACCAAAGTTAACATCATAAACCTTTTCAAAACCAAGTCTTCGTAAAGCTGCAATCATCTTTCCGGTTACAGGAGTTCCAACTGGATAGTCAAACTCCTCACCCAAAGCTGCTCTAACAGCTGGAGCTGCTTGAACAACAACATGCTTGCCAGCTTTGAATGCAGCATCAACTTTAGCAATTTCAGAATGCTCCATCAATGCGCCTGTAGGACAAACATTGACACATTGTCCACACTGGATACATGGAGAATCTGCAAAGCTTCTATTTTGTGCTGGTGATACAAAGGTTTTAAAACCTCTATTTTCAAAGCCAAGGATTCCTAAGCCATGGGCATTAGAACATCTTGCAATACATCTACCACATAATATACATTTTGAAGTATCTCTAATTAGACCAGGAGCTAATTCATCATAATAAGTTTCAGAACGAACACCAGCAAAAGCCCCTTCTCTAGCACCTGTTAAATTTGCAACATGTAATAATTCACATTTTCCGTTTTTCTCACATTGTTGGCAATTCATATTATGATTTGAAAGTAATAACTCAACACTTCTTCTCCTAGCTTCGGTTGCTGTTGGAGTTGAAATGCGAATCTCCATTCCTTCACTTACAGGATAAACACAGCTTGCAACTAATCCTCTTGCTCCAGTTGCTTCAACTAAGCACACACGACAAGAACCTTGATTGCATTCACCATGATTGAATGTACAAAGTGAAGGTATTTCGTAGCCACACTTTTTAGCGGCTTCTAAAATAGTTAATGAACCATCTACTTGATATGGAACGCCTTCTATCTTGATATTTACTAAAGACATCTTTGTACCTCCTTACTAAATCTTTGAAATAGCGCCAAACTTACATGTTGAAATACAAGTTCCGCACTTCACACACTTGTTTGCATCAATTACCATAGATGCCAATTTATGTCCTGGAGCAATGTATTCTGTTCTAGTAATACATTCTGCTGGGCATGCTTTTTGACACATACCACAACCAATACACTTTTCTGGATCTATGTGGTATTCCATCAAATTCTTACATACATGAGCAGGACACTTCTTGTCAACGATGTGCGCAATATACTCATCTCTAAAATGGTTTAATGTTGAAGTGATTGGGTTAGCTGAAGTTTGACCTAAAGCACATAGTGAATTAGCCTTAACTGTTTGGCTTAATTCTTCTAATTCGTCTAAGTCTTTCATCGTACCCTTTCCTTCAGTTATGCGTGTTAAAATTTCTAACATGCGTTTTGTACCAATACGGCATGGTGAACATTTGCCACATGATTCATCACAAATAAATTCCATATAGAACTTAGCAACATCAACCATACAGTTGTCTTCATCCATGACAATGGCACCACCAGAGCCCATCATTGAGCCTTTTTGTACCAAGTTATCAAAGTCAATAGGTTCATCCAAGTATTCTTCAGTCAAACAACCGCCTGAAGGTCCGCCTGTTTGAATTGCTTTGAATTTTTTGCCATTAGGAATGCCACCACCAATATCATAAATCAGCTCTCTTAGAGTTGTTCCCATTGGAACCTCTACTAAGCCAACATTATTAACCTTGCCACCTAAAGCAAATACTTTTGTTCCTTTTGAGCCTTCGGTTCCAACACTAGCAAAAGCTTCAGCACCATTTCTCAAAATATAAGGAACACACGCTAATGTTTCAACATTGTTTACGCAAGTTGGTTTACCCCATAAACCTTTAACAGCTGGGAATGGTGGTCTTGGTCTTGGCATACCACGTTTTCCTTCAATCGAATTCAATAAAGCTGTTTCTTCACCACATACAAAGGCACCAGCCCCTAAACGAATATGACAATTGAAACTGAAATCGCTACCCAAAATGTTCTTGCCTAGCAAGCCTGCTGCTTCTGCCTGTTTAATAGCATTTTGTAAACGTCTAACAGCAATTGGATACTCAGCTCTTACATAGAAATATCCTTCTGTTGCACCAAATGCATAACCGGCAATAACCATGCCTTCAATAACAGCTAATGGGTTTCCTTCAAGGATACTACGGTCCATAAATGCACCTGGATCCCCTTCATCACCATTGCAAACTACATATTTTTGATCTGCATCAACGTTCAAAGCAAATTGCCATTTACGTCCTGCAGGGAAGCCACCGCCTCCACGACCTCTTAGTCCTGATTTAGTGACCTCATCAACAACTTCTTGAGGAGTCATTGTCAAGGCTCTCTTTAAGCCTTCATATGCTCCCATGCCCAAAGCTTCATTGATGTCCTCAGGGTTAATGACCCCACAGCCATACAATGCGATACGTCTTTGTTTCTTGTAGAAATTGATATCATCTTGCTTTGCTACCTTTTCACCTGTTAATGGTTCAACATATAGCAAGCGTTCAACAACTGTACCATTTTTGATATCTGATTCAATAATCTCTTCAACATCTTCTAATTTAACCAAACGATATAAAGTATCTTCTGGATAAATCTTTACAAATGGACCTTGTGAACAGAAGCCAAAACAGCCAACGATGTTAACTGTTGCTTTGTCTTCTAAACCTTTTTCTTGTAAGGTTTTTTCAATCTTTTCTTTGATTTCTCGTGAATGTGAAGATAAACATCCTGTTCCACCACAAATAACGATGTGACGCTTACCATCTGTACCACTAATCTTATCATTTAAAGATTGAGTACAAGCCATTGTTGTCTTATTTAACTCTTCAACAGTCTTAATCATGCGCTTGTACCTTCCTGTTTCTTTAAATCATCAATAATCTTTTGAACTTGGTCTACTGTCATCTTTGGATAAACAGTTCCATTAATGCTTACGGCAGGAGCAATACCACAGGCTCCAATACAACGCAATGCATCTAACGTGAATAGACCATCTTCACTGGTTTCACCAGGTTTAATTTTAAGAATGTCAGAAAACTTATCAATGACTTGTTGTGCCCCTTTGACATAACAGGCAGTTCCCAAACAACATCCAATTACATACTTACCCTTTGGAGTAAGCGAGAAGAAAGAATAAAAGGTTACAACACCATAGATTTCAGCTACAGAAATACCAGTTTCCTTTGAAACTAATTCCTGTACCTCTAATGGTATGTAACCATACTCATTTTGGATATCACTTAAGATCATCATTAAAGGAGTTTTCTCATTCTTATAACGATTACATATTTCAGTAATCTTCTGAGCTGCACTCGAACTTAGTCTAGCCATTTTAATAATCCTTTCTCGATTAACTTTATTATATAAAATAAAATAAACAAATAAAAGACTATAGTAAGTTAATTACTTCCGCGTGCAGAAGTTCTGCTTCTTTCATTGAATGAGTTGCCACAATAGTGGTTTTGTTTTGTCTGATTATAAGTTGAGCAACCTTTTCAATCAATTTTTCATCCATGCCCTTAAAAGGTTCGTCTAACAATAATAAATCCCCATCAAACAACAAACACCTTGCTAAAGATACTCTCCTTGCCATGCCTCCTGACAATTCGTTTATCTTCAAGTGAGGATCTATTTCTAAATGCTTTAACATTTTTTGGATTTCTTCATCGTCATCACAAACTAGTTTTAAATTATCGTAAACATTCAACCATGGCAATAATCTATCTTCCTGAAATAGAAAAGCAACTTTGTGATATTCATGTTCAATGCTACCTTGAGGGCTTTCTAACAAGCCTGCTATTAGCTTCAACAAGGTTGTCTTTCCAATTCCGCTGGCTCCCATAAGACAAGTAATGTTCTCTCCTATTTCTAAATTTAGCTTATCTAGTACCAGTTTATCTTGATAGCTAAAA
>CADBLN010000119.1 GCA_902795525.1 uncultured Erysipelotrichaceae bacterium
CAAATGCACCAAGCAAGTACAACATGTTGATCTCATCTATCTGTTGGAAACGGTCATTGACATACAAGTACAAGGCTATCCTAGTAACAGATTTGCTTCTTAAGGTACTAGCCGCTTTGTTAGGGATATACCCTAAATCTTTGACAGTTTTCAAAACCTTCTGCCTAGTACTTTCTGCTATGTTTGGATAATTCTTCAGCACTTTAGTCACTGTACTAGTTGAAACTTGTGCGTTTTTAGCAACGTCTTTAATGGTAATCATAGCCTATTAGCCTCTTTCATTATTTTTCCTAATAATACTTGTTGCTTTTTAAAAGTTCTAAAATTCTTTAATTTATACTCCCAGTTTGGTGTTCCAATAGTCCCTGGTAAGTTGATTCTATCTGTTGAGTTCACAATATCAACAATTGATAGTATGCAGAAATCACTTTCAGCTTTAAGTGCATATTCTAGAATTGCATCTTTAAGTCTTTTGGAGGAACAAGTTTGGCGCACCCTCTTAATTATTTCTTTGCGATATGAGCTTTCAATGGAATCCAGCCAATTTGTTAAAGTGTCATTGTCATGGGTTCCTATATAACAAATCTCGTGAGGCTTTGTTGGATTCAAGAAGTCAAATTGCAGAATTCTCATGCCCATTAAATTAAACTCGTCCTTTAGTTCTTTTACTTCAGGTCTGATATCACCTAAATCTTCCGCCACAATGTGAATGCTGGGATGTTTCATGAAAAACTTATTGAAGAAATCCTTACCATCATTTTCAATCCATTCCCCATTGACTGCAGTTTCTTCTTTAGAATCAATTTTCCAATACGTATCAAACGCTCTGAAGTGGTCAATCCTAATGATGTCATATAACTGGCTTGAAAAATATAGTCTATCGAACCACAAATCATAATTATTCTCCCTTAGATGACACCAATCATATATTGGATTTCCCCATCTTTGACCAGTTTTAGAAAAGTAATCTGGTGGAACTCCTGCTATCCATTGTGGTCTACCATCATCATATAAACAAAATGCTTTTCTATTGTAAAAGACATCATCGGAATCAATGCCAACATAAAATGGCAAATCTCCCATTATTTCTATCCCTTTATGATGGACATACTCTTTTAACATGTTAAATTGATGATATAGTTGATATTGAACAAACTTGTGAAATTCTATTTTGTCCTCATATTCATTTATCACACTACTATCTAGACTCATACCATAATCTTTTGCTTCCTTATCCCATTCAACCCAAGATTTATTTCCGTTGGCTTCTTTCAACGTTATAAAAATTGCGTATTTTTTCACCCATTCAGTATTAACAAAATCTTTATATGACTCAGTTTCGCTAAAGTTCTGGTATGCTTCTAGTAATGCCTGTCTTTTTATTCTTTTTGCCTTTTCATAGTCAACCTTTGAGGTTGTTGTTTTGGTATAAGAATCTTTAACCAAGCCTTCTCTTTTAAGAATTTCAATTGAGACGTAAGCTTCTTCTATTGCTTTTGAAGAATAGCACTGATAAGGAGAATTTCCAAAACCAACAGGGTTTAATGGTAGTATTTGCCAGACTTTAAAACCCGTTTGTGCAATCATATCCACAAACTCGTATGCTGCATCACCAAAATCACCAATGTAATATGGTGATGGTAATGAACTAATTGGCATTAAAATCCCTGCTTTTCTCATAACTATTTATCTTCCAATATCATTGATGAATAAGGAGCAATTGTATAATTTCCATTTGACTCTTTATTGTTTTTATTTGTTGATTGAGTCAGCTTAATGTTTTTCAGCTCAATCTCTTTAACTTGGTCAGAAAAATTGTGTACAACATAAATGGTCTGACCTTCACCATATAATTTTATTGCGAATAATGTACTATCTTTTAAATCTACAGATGTAGCACTTGCGCTTGTTATCATCGGATACTGTGCTCTAATTTCCAACAATTTTTTGTAATGATTCCACAATGAATCATCATCTTTTTGTTGTTTTAATACTGAAGTGTCAACTTGGCTTGTATAGTCAAAGTTCTTTGGGGAATAACAGTCATTTCCTTGCCCCCACAGCATCGCCAGTCTCTTATTTTCATCTTTTCCTGAACCTCTCATTCCTATTTCTTCTCCATAGTAAATAAAAGGTTTCCCTGGGGCTAACAAGTACACAGATGCTGCTAGTTTTTGTTGATCAGCATTTGGAATAAAACCTCCACTTCTAGCCATATCGTGATTTGATAAGAATATGGCATCCACACCATTTTTGTTTGCCTGTTTAATAGCAATCGTCTTATTCACTATGCTACTAGCCAATGCTGCCCCATTTTTATTCCTAATAGCACTGACTATTTGTCCCGTGCCGTCAGATAAGTCAAAATCAAATAGCGAATCAATCCCACTGCGATAGTATTCCTTAACAACATTGAAACTGGTCCAAACTTCACTAACAATATAAGTATTTGGATTATACTTCTCACAAATTTGATTGAACCATCTCAGAAATTCAATGTTTTCAACATTGTTGTTAGCAAAGTAATGGTAAGAAGCATCTAACCTAAAACCATCAATCCCCTTTTCCAAATAAAACCTCACAATGTTTTCAATTTCATTTTTAACATCTTGATGCCATAAATTTAAATCTGGCATTGAGTCAGTAAATACGGACTCATAATACAATGAGTCATTAATTCTGGTGTAACCGTATTGAGGAGTATTTGAAAAGTTATAATAATGACATTTTGCTCCCTCAACATCACATCCAGTATTCGTCATATTGCTGACGGCTGTTAGAAACCATGGGTGATAATTTGAAGTGTGGTTTAAAACCAAATCTAAATAAAGCTTCATGCCTTTTGAATGACAGCTCTTAATTAAAGAGTCCAAATCATCCATTGTTCCATAGCTTTCATCAATACTGTAGTAATCAACAACATCATATTTATGATAACTAGGGCTTTTGAATATCGGCATTAACCAAATATCTTCTACTCCTAAATCAACTAAATAATCAAGTTTTTCTTCAACCCCTTTTAAATCCCCAATATGGTCTCCATTAGAGTCATTAAACGAGGCTACAAATATTTCATATACTACACCGCTGTTGTTGGTTTTACTTTCTTTCTCCTGTTTTTGACAAGCTGTCATAAATAATACTAAACACAAGCAAGGAAGTAAGAGTTTCCTCATCCTTTAGAGCCTCCTGCAGTGATTCCACCGACATAATACTTTTGCATTTTGATAAACAATAATGTGATTGGAATCGCAATTAGCACTGCCCCTGCACAGAATCTAGTAAAGTACTTAGTAATGTTTTCCCTTGTTAACATTTGATACAACCCTAAAGCTATCGTATAGTTCTGATAGTTGTCTTTCATGATTACCGAAACAAATATAAAATCAACCCATGGAGCTATGAATGAAGTTAACACTGTATAAATTATTACAGGTTTTGATAAAGGTAAAATAATCTTCCAAAATACTTCATTTTTGGTAGCACCATCAATTAATGCTGCTTCATCAATTGACCTTGGTATCGTATCAAAGAATCCTTTGGCTACATAATAACCCATTGCTGCTCCACCTGAATAAACCAATACTAATGAGAATAAACTCTGTGTTAACCCAATAGCTTTGAGAATATGATATATCGCAATCATGGCCATAAAGCCAGGAAACATCCCTAAAATTAGAATCACGTTCATTAATGGCTTTCTTGCTTTAAATCTCAGCCTTGAAAAAGCATAGGCTGTCAACAAGGTTAAAATAGTAGTCAAAATACAAGAAGCGACCGCTACTATCAAAGTGTTTAAAAACCACCTTGGATAGTTAAATAAACTTGTATCTGTAAACAATAATTTATAGTTATCTAATGTATATGTATCAGGCAACAGTTTTGTTGTAAATGCGCCTGTTGGTGTCTCTCTAAACGATTGAATTACTAACCAAACAACTGGAAACAACCAAACGATAGACATGATTGTTAACACAACATAAACAATTGAATTGGATATACGTTCTTTTCTTTTAATTGATGATTGTTTCATTGGAACTGTTCCTCCTCTTTAACTGCATTTGTGTTGTTGTATGTTAGTAATGATATGAATGCA
>CADBLN010000120.1 GCA_902795525.1 uncultured Erysipelotrichaceae bacterium
AATGGACTTGAAAGACTATTAAACAACGAACCACTTCAATACATCTTAGGTTATCAAGATTTCTATGGATATAAGTTAAAAGTTAATCCAAGCGTCTTAATCCCAAGATATGAAACAGAAGAGCTAGTGGCGAATGTATTGGCAGATAGTGACCATTTCTTTAAAAACCTAAGTGAAATTACCATTGCGGATGTGGGAACAGGAAGCGGTAATATTGCGGTTACTTTGAAAAAAGAAGAACCTAAGTTTAAGATGTACGCAACTGACATTTCAAACGACGCATTAGAAATTGCCAAAGAAAACGCTAAACTATTAGATGTCGATGTTAAGTTCTTTCAAGGAGACATGTTGCAGCCACTGATAGATGAAAACATCAAGTTAGATATATTAGTATCAAACCCACCATATATTCCTCAAGAACAAGAGGTTCAAAAAAGTGTTGAAGAATATGAACCTCATGTTGCTTTATTCGGTGGTGATGATGGTTTATTCTTCTATCGTTCAATCTTCCAAAATGCTCACAAAGTTTTAAAAGAACACAGCTTTATGGCTTTTGAGATTGGATATGATGAAAAAGACGCAATCATCCAAGAATTAAAAAAATCTTTCCCAAATGACTCCTATGAGGTTCTCAAGGACTTAAATGGGAAAGATAGAATGCTGTTTGTATATCACAACTTAGATATTTAGATTTCCTAATAATTTAGTTATCTGTTCCAAGCTCATTTCAAAGAATGAAGATGTGTCTGGCTTAAGAATATTGACATCCTCACCATATTTATTCGGATTAATTTCAGCATTAATACTCAATGAAATTTCATTCAGAGACCCTCCAATACTTAAGTGGATGGTCTCTATTATTTCATTGTTTAAGGCATTTATAACAATTTTTGGCTTATTAATAGTCATCTTTAACAAAGCTTTCGGTATTTTTGTTTCATAAAGTTTAATCAATTCAGAAACATTCAAAAAGAAAGTATAATTGGTATAATCTCCATTTTTTTCAATCTCAACATCCTCAATGCTTTTTAAAAGTGTTGAAGCTAAAGTTGCCAGGCTTACTTCATCATTACTTGAAGTAAAGCTGAAACCATCCTTAAGTGGAACCTTAACCTTCAAACCAAATGCCTCTAAATAAGCATTTTTATCAAAGATTGTGAGCGAACCTAAAGAATCGTTTTCAAGAAATAGTGACTTGTTGTTTAAATCATACTTACCATGAACTAACAAATCAAAAGGATTTTGGTTAAAAACAACACTTAACGAACCATTAAAATCCATGGCAGTAAAATCATTCTCTTTCACTTGTTTTGTTATGAACGTTAACAGTTTTTGTTTAGAGTTGCTGGAGCAACCCACTAAACAAACCACAGAAACTAAACCAATAAATATTTTTAATAACCTTTTCATTTCTTTTTTCTCCATTACAAACTTGTTTATCCCTTAACAAAATGTAGGTTCACAACTTACATGTTTGCATACACATCACAGACACAAAAAAGAGTTCCTGCGAACTCTTAGTAATCCTCTTTATCATCGTCATCATCATTCAATTCTAGTTCATCATCAACAAATTCGATTTCCTCTTCATCAACATCATCATCAATCAAATCTGTTGTATCAACGAATACTTCATCAAATTTATGATTACTCTTCAAATCCCACTCATTGTTTGCTAGTGAAGTAAATCTACCGTCTAATGATAAATCTGTATAGAATTGAGAGATTTTTTTCTGTGCTTGATTTTCATCAAAACCTAATTGTTCTTTAACTACTTGCCAGAGGTCTTTAAAAGATACGCTATGCTTCTGATTTTTTAGATAATCATAAGCGACGTCTATAGTTCTAACGCTCATTATTACTTCGCCTCCAATTCAATTAATAAATGAATATGTATCTTTTGCTTAATTGATTATATAGACAACAATGTAATAATGCAATAGGTTTAACCAAAAAATGTTGTTTAATTTTTAACAAATTTAATTCTAGTTTTTACCAACTATTTTCAACCTTAACAAGGAAGCCTGAATCACCTATTATTGTATTCAGCGATACTAGTTTTTCTTAATTCCGTTATATTTAATCTCCATCTAACAAACTATTAACCCATCAATACAAAAAATCTTAAATTGAAATACAATTCTTAACTTCATTTAATCAATTGTTATTTAAAATAGTAAAACATAATTTCTTGGCACTTAAAAACCCACATTAATGTGGGTCAAGTTCTGGTTGAACAATACAGAAGATAAAGTCCTTCGTTCTGGCAATGAATTCTCTGATATCATAAAAGAATTGAACCAAATAAACCCGATTAGTGCTGTCTACACCAACAACTTCTAATCCAAGAGTCTTGGCAATATATACTGCTCTATACAAGTGATACCTTTGAGTGACAACAACTATTTTACTTAGACCAAAAACATACTTAGCCCTCCACATGGAATCATATGTGGACAAACCATAAGGATCTTCGACAATATCTTCTTTATCTACACCCAATCTTTGAGCAAACTTACTCATAACCATAGGTTCATCATGCTCATTTGGTTCTTGCCCATCGCCACTCATGAGGAGATTTTCTGTTGCACTTTCTTTAAAAGCAGCAACTCCATATGACACTCTATCCGCCATCATAGGAGATGGTTCATCATTTTCTTGATACCCACAGCCTAACACTAAAACAGCATCAAAAGATTCACCCTTTAATTCTTCTACATCTTTGATGTTTTCTTTTGAATTTAAGATTACATAAATGTTTGTACTGATTAAAAATATACCAACAAGAATTATCAAAATAATTATAGCCCTAATACCTTTTTTAAAATGCGTCATGGATTTATTCTACCACCATAAAAAAAGAAGTCAATTTTCATCAACTTCTCTTGGATAGAATACCCTTTCGTCTTGCTCATCAATATAGCTTAAACTCTTGACAACGCTACTTACCTCAGACAATTCTTTAATCCCCTCATCCGTCAACATCCAGATACATTGACTGCTATTTCCACTATATGGTTTGTATGGTATTTGACTTTGTTGGTCAACCACAACATAGTAGTTAGGATCAAAGCCATTATTTAAGCATAGCTGTTTTAATTCAGCTTCTCTTGTTTTGTTACTGTATTCAAATAAATCTCTATTCAAGATTCTTCTTGCCAAATCACTCAAAATCTTATCATTGCCCATCTCCATTAGATGAAAACCATACATAACCGTGGCATCATCCAACAAGAATAATTCATCATTACTCAACATGTCTTTTTCCAAAATGGCTTTAAACATCGGATACTCATCAGCAATTCTCCTATTTTCTTCAAACAAATCTCTCAGTCTTGTGAACACTTGTCTCAACAAAACATCATAACTTCTAGAATTTGGATGATAGTAAACTTGCCAATACATGTGATAACGAGACATGATGTAGTTTTCAATTGTATAAATACTTGTATTCTTTATTACAACCTTGCCATTGCTGATTCTCATGGTTCTAAGAATTCTATCTAAGTCAATTTGACCATAGCTAACACCTGTAAAATATGAATCTCTCAACAAATAATCAAGTCTGTCCGCATCTAGTTGTGAACTAATCAATTGGCATAATACTCCATTTGGATGACTATGGTTAATTACACTGGCAACCTCTTTAGGCAAGTCTTCATCTACAGCACTTAAGACATCATAGATTTCACTATCACCGGTAATTATTTGTTGGGTGTACTCTTCATGATTGCTATGGATTATATGTTCAAAAGAATGTGAAAAAGAAGCATGTCCAATATCATGCAACAAGGCTGCCAACATCAAAACCATCTGTTCTCTTTCATTTAAGTATTCTTTTAAGCCATCAACCTCGTTAATCATCCTTTTGGCTATCTCATAGGTCCCAAAAGAATGCGTTGCTCTTGAGTGTTCCCCACTAGGAAAAATCACAGCCGTCGAACCTAATTGTCTAATTCTTCTAAGCCTCTGGAATTCTCTAGTGTTTATGCAATCCCAGATTATCTTATCTTCAATATGAACATAACCGTGAATGACATCTCTAATTACTCTTTTTTCTAACAACTTTTCCATTAAATCACCTACATATCTCTGCTAGCGATGATGTCTACACCACTATTCAGGATGTTTGCAACTACCACATCACCCATTTTAACAGGTGAAGTAACCTCCATAGTTTTCAAGACTTTCATCACTTCAAATAACAAGCCTTTTGAGATTGGTTTATTAGTTCTGACAGGTAATAGTTTATGAATCCCACCAACCAACTTGACAGTTGAAGTTAAAGTTCTGGTGGGATTTCTAAGCTCATTTTTGCCATACTCCAAACCAATGTTACAAGAATAACCAGTAACTTCATAATCATTCTCTTCGTCAACTTTCAAATGGCAGCCTCTAGGACAGCCAACACAAATTAACTCTGTCAATTAAACCACCTCTTTCGCCATTATTGTAATATCACCTTCAGCTTTATCTAACAAAACCTTAGGCAACACAATCTTTTCCATTTCACCCGGAACAATGAATTCCCTCTTAAACTTCGCAATTAAGTTTTCCTTGGCATCCACAACTTCAATCACACTTTTTCCAAATACCTTGTTTACCCTAAACAATACATCAATGTTATTTGTGGCTGGATAGTGGATGTGTTGGGGAACTGTATAGCTGACACCATTCCCATTATGAATTTCAACAACCTTATCACTTCTGCTGTTGCCCCTAATATATTCAGCAGCCGCTTCCCCAGCTTTTTCTGCTTCCTTAGCTACGTTATCTGCCAAATCATGGACGTGTAAGACATTTCCACACGCAAATATTCCTTCTACGCTTGTTTCCATGTTTTCAAACACAATGGCACCCTTAGTTCTTGGGTCCAGTTTAATGTTTGCCTGCTTTGTTAATTCATTTTCAGGCAATAGACCAACAGAAAGCAATAAGGTATCACAATCATACACTATTTCTGTTCCTTCAATTGGTCTTCTGTTTTTATCCACTTCAGCTACCACTACCTGTTCAACCCTGTCCTTGCCTTTAATGTCTACAACTGTATGATTTAAATACAAAGGTATGTCAAAGTCCTTTAGACACTGTTGGATATTTCTAGGAAGTCCACCTGAGTAAGGCATTAGTTCCACACAGGCTAAAACCTTGGCGCCTTCAAGAGTCATTCTTCTGGCCATAATTAAACCAATATCGCCAGAGCCTAAAATCACAACCCTTTTCCCAACTAGATATCCATCCATATTTAAGTATTTTTGTGCTAAACCAGCAGTGAACACTCCTGCAGGTCTGCTGCCAGGAATTGAAATGGCTCCTCTAGTTCTTTCACGACAACCCATTGCCAAGATAACTGCTTTCGCTTGAAGTTTTTTATAACCATCAGGCCCAATCACCTCTACGCTTTTATCCTCATTTAAAGATAGAACCATTGAATTCAACATCACTTCAACATCAGTTTCTCTTAACTCATCAATAAACTTTTGGGCAAACTCTGGACCCGTTAGTTCTTCTTTAAAGATACCAACTCCAAAGCCACTATGAACGCATTGGTTTAAAATGCCACCAAGTTCTTGATCTCTTTCAACAATTAATACCTTCTTTAGTCCTGCCTTCCAACAAGCCAGCCCACTAGCCAAACCGGCTGGACCACCACCAATGATTATTACATCATACATACTAGTGTTCCTCCTTTGCTAGTGAATTGATAATATTTGAACCCTCTTTATCTTGTAAGACTTCTTGAGGTTTTATGCCTAATTTATCAATTAAGATATTTGTGATTCTTTCACCACAGAAACCACCTTGGCATCTACCCATACCAGTGTTACATCTACGCTTAACACCATCAATACTTACAGGCGGTATTACCGTATCAAAACACTGCAAGATCTCTCCCTCTGTAATGGATTCGCAACGACAAACAATCTTGCCATAAGCAGGATTCTTTTGAATTAATTCATTCTTATTTTCATCACTTAAATCCTTAAGCTTTAATCTCTTTCGTTCATCAACAGCATTTTCTTTTTTGACTAATTCTTCTTTACCCTTTAACCAATTTACCGCCTCTAAAGCAAGTGAAGGGGCTGCTGATAAACCAGGAGATTGGATACCAGCTAAGTTAAAGAAGTTTTCAACGCTTTTACTCTCTTCAACAATAAAATCATTTCTGTCACTTCTAGCTCTTACACCTGAGAAATTACGTATGTTTTCTCTAAAATCTATTGAAGGAATGCTCCTAAGCGCATTATTTTTTACAAAGTCCAAACTGCTGGCAACTGTTGAAACATCATCTTTTTCACTGCTTTCAGCATTTGGCCCCACAATCAAATTACCATGGACAGTTGGTGAAACTAAAACACCTTTGCCATTTTCATTTGGGCATTGAAAAATGGTTCTTGAGCACCTGCTTCCCTCAGATTTATCCAATAGGTAATACTCACCTCTACTTGGTTTAATAGTAAATTCTTTTTTACCTATTAACTCATGGATATCATCACTATGAACACCGGCTGCATTAATTATGTATTTGCCATTATATTTTTCTGATGTTGTTTCTACTGTGAAAAATTCATCTTTCTTAATTGATTTGACTTCACTATTCAATTTCAGCTCAACACCATTTTTAACAGCTACTTCTGCCAAGGCCAAAGCATATTCCCAAGGTGAAACAATTGCGCTTGTTTTTGCCCACAAAGCACCTTTAACTTCATCTGATAGATTAGGTTCTAATTTTAAAACTTCTTCCCTGCTTAAAACTTCAAGCCCTTCAACACCATTATCCAGTCCTCTTTGGTATAGTTGATTAATTGTGTTTAAATCATCCTCAGTAAAACCTACAACCAGTGCTCCACATTGTTTGTAAGGAATATCTAACTTCTCACATAGTTCTTTAGTTAATTTGGAACCTAAAACGTTATGCTTAGCCATTAAAGTGTTTGGTTTTGGATCATAACCTGCATGAATAATTGCCGAATTAGCTTTGGTGGTACCACAAGATACATCATTTTCCTTTTCCAACAAAACAACCTTAAGATTATAAAAACTTAAGTAGTAAGCTATGGCACAACCTATGATTCCTCCACCAATAATTATTACATCGTACATGTTTATCCCCTATTTTTTGTATAACACGAAGTTCTGATTACCAGTGTTTTGCATCGCATCGATAATCAATTCTTGATTTAGCTCAACCAGTTGATTTAACTGTTTGAATAAGACTTCTTTAAAACTAGGATGGGTTATCCCCATGACGTATGTTTCATTGCACATATCAAAAACTAGAAAGACCTTATCGTTCATAAGTCTTTCTTCAGTAGTTAAAATGGATATTTGATTAATCTCCTTGAAGTTGTACACCAACATCTCATCACCAAAATCAACAAAGATTTTATCATTATAAACTACTACATTATTGTTCTTATTAATGTGTATCATAAGACATCCTACCTGTTGAAATAATTATATCATATTGTTATAGTTAATGAGTTGGAGATATAAGATATGGCACAGACGATATTTAACTTTTTTGCACATCTAGGTAATGAAGTTGCCTTGTTCATAATATCAATGATTCCTCTTATTGAAGAAAGAGGAGCTATTATCTTTGGAGCTGCCAAGGGGATGGAATGGTTTAAGGTCTTGCCAATTTGTGTTTTAGCAAATATGTTGCCTGTACCTTTTCTGCTCATTTTTGGCATGAAGATTGTTCAATGGCTAAAAACAACAAAAACTTTTGGCTCATTCTTTACCAAGTATGAACAAAAGCTCCAAGCAAAATCAGAAAGTATCGAAAAGTATGGATTCTTTGCCTTAACAGTGTTTACTGCCTTCCCAATTCCAGGAACTGGAGCATGGTCAGGTTCATTGGTATCAACAATTCTAGGCTTTAACTTCAAAAAAGGCCTGTTAAGTATATTCATAGGTGTATGTATCTGCGGTATCATCATGACACTAGCATGTTATGGTGCTATTGGCTTCTTAAAGATTTTCATTTAGACATATTACAAAAAAACACAAAGAGCTGTTACCAGTTCTTTGTTTTATCTTTCAATGCTTAAAGTACATAAACATGTGGAAAAAGTGCTAACGCAAGGTGTTCTTCCAATCTTCAGGAAGGATGCAAATTATTAAAACAGTAATACTAAAAAGGTAGAGTATTTTATCCATTTGCACGTCTTAATTCGTTTTTATTTTCCGCCATTTCTTAATGTACCCAAATTCCCTTAATATTACTTCTCTCTATAAATCTAGGCAACTCTTAACAATACCAACAATTCTTTTAAGAAAAGCTTTTGGAACACTTTCAACACAACTGTAGCCTCTAGCGTTTATATCAAATGTCCTAACGTGTTGGCACAGCACTTTACCATCTGTATTCAGATCTTCAGGCAAATCAACATGATAAGGAAAATCATTAGCATGTGATATAGGACACACCATAATAAGTCCACCACAAACACCATTAAAATCATTTGAGCTGATAACTAATGCCGGTCTTCTCTTGCCTTGTTCATGTCCTACAACAGGGTTAAAATCAATTAGTATGATATCGCCTTGTTTTACCATATCTCTTTACCAACAGGTACTTCATCACCCCAAACAAATTCTCCACCTTCGTATGCTCCACCTGTCCAACCGTCAAAAAGACTCTTAAAAGTAATCACCTCTTCATCTTTTGCTTTAGAAATAACAATTTCTTTATTTTCAGTTAAGGTGATGTTGACTTTGTCATTAACACTTAAACCAACCATCTCAAGAACTTCTTTTGATAATCTAATTCCTTGGGAGTTTCCCCATTTAACTATATTCGCATCCATAAATTAACACCTCTATCTAAAGTATATACAATGTGTATCCATTAGTCAATGTTAGATTAACACCCTTGTCTTTCTTCGTAATGGCCTTGTTCAGGAACAGTAACCGTTTCCCAATGTCCTACTTCTTCAACAGCAGGTGTAATTATAATTGTTTCATAGTGT
>CADBLN010000121.1 GCA_902795525.1 uncultured Erysipelotrichaceae bacterium
GAAAACATCCAAGACTTCATTTGGCAAAGCATTGGTGGTGATGTCATAGTCATGAGGCTTTAAACCCATTAAATGATCTCTTACACATCCTCCCACGACAAAAGCTTCAAAACCTCTTGAATTAAGTTTATCTAATATTAAAGTAACTTCATTTGGTAGTTTGATGTCTTTCATAAAATCTCCTAAAAGAAGAAACAACAAGGCCAGTAACAGAAACTTCTACCGCCAAAGATAAAGCATAGAATTTGCATTATCAAGTATGATAAGAAAAAGCGAGAACTACTTTGCTGGCGGTAATTGTTGCTTCTAGTGCGGTAAGCTTTACGACCACTTCTGATAACGTTTAAAAGGGTTTGATAATCCTGATTGTTTGGATCATATTTACAAGCTCTTTCAGCATGCTCTAAAGCTGTAACACGGTTTCCTAAATAATAGTTTGCTAACGAACTTAAATAGTACCACTCACTATCTCTAGTTTCTATTCTTTGTAATAATTGATATGCTTGTCTAAAATAACCTTGGTTTAAGAATATTTTGACCGCATCTATATCACTATAATGTTGGTTTTGGCGTTGACTAAAGCCGCTAAAATCATAAAAATTGTTAAAAGGACCATAGCTGTAACCACTTTGGCTATATGGATTGCTATATGTTGATTGAGTTTGATAAGAATTGGCTTGACCACTCTTTATTGCATCATAAGCCGCATTGATTTCACTCATCTTTTCAGCAGCTTCTTTATTGCCAGGGTTTAAATCAGGATGATATTGTTTTGCCAACTTTCGATAAGCTTTATTAATTTCATCCTCACTAGCACTTCTTGCAACTCCTAAAACCTCATAAGGATCCCTCATCTTTTAATCCTTTCTTTTTAACATAATACTTAGACCACGCACCTGAATAAAGTACATTTTCAATAATGTTTTGGTATTCAGATATATGTAGTTTCTCAAATTCCTTTACACAGTCAGCCATCACCATTTCTAACATTTCATGTTGGTGGGTTGAATCAATGGCAATTAAAGGATTATACAATTCTTTTTTGATATCTGACTTTAAATCTAAACTGGCATCTAGTAAATAGATGAATTTACCTAAGTGAAAGGCAAAACTTTCCAATTCTTTAGGTTGATTATCTTTATACCTAAATACTTCAACCATTATTTTTCCGAAAGTGTTTGACAATAAATCGGGGTCAAGAACATTATGTTTTTCATAATTGTTTATTTCAGCAAGACTTTGTTCGATGTCGTTAACTTGCTGAGAATATTTTTTCTTAATTTCCAAAACAAATGGTTCAAGTTTTAAGGCATTAACCTGAGCTTTCTTCTTGTTTTCATCTTGATAATCATCGAGACACTTATAGTAGGAAAGAACCATGTTCATAGCTGCTGTAAACTCCATCACTTCATTGCTGATGAATTGGTGGGGAACGATAGGGTGAATAGGGCAACGCTCAAAACCATAGGTGTTTTCTAGATGATGTACACTTGCTAACACTAAAGAAACAAAAGTTAAGTCGTAAGACAATGTTTTGCGTCCTGTATTCCCATATGATTTGTTGAGTTCATGGCATAATCCACAATAAAACCCACGATAAATCTGCTTATCTTCTTTGTCTAATTGAGTTGGATTTACAATTAAATAACCAAACATTATCCCACCTAATTCATTATACAAAAAAACCTATTTATTCAATAGGTTCATCTGTAAAATAAGGCTCTTCCATAAAGCTTTCTTGCAGTAGTACTACATCTTTGATTTCAGGAACTTCTTCCATTATCCAGTTTTTAATGCCTTGGTTTAAGGTAACATCAATCATTGAACAACCAACACAAGCACCTAGTAATCTTATTGTTACGATACCATCCTTAACACTAACTAAGTCGATATCGCCACCATCACCAATAATGTAAGGTCTGATATGATTTATAATACTTCTAACAGTGTCAAATATTTCTTGTTCTGTCTTAACCTTTTCTTCCATTTCAACCATCTCCTATCTAATAGTAAATAAAAGATAATAGGCATAGCTAGTGATTAGCCCAACAATTATTCCTCCAAAGACTTCTAAATAGGTATGACCTAAAACCTCCTTCATCTTCTGGGTATAAACTGGATCGCTTTCTAAATCAATTTCACCACGTTCAACTAAATCATCTATCAAATGCTTAGTTAAGCGAATATTCTGTCCTGAATAATAACGGACATTAGCAGCGTCAAAGCATATGATCAACGAGAAGGAAATAGTAATAGCAAAAATGGTACTAGAGAATTTTTCTTGTAGGCCAACTGCTAGACATAAAGATGAAACTAATGCAGCATGGCTACTAGGCATACCTCCAGCCGCAAAAAAAAGATAATTATTCCATTTTCTATGAATAATCCAGTAACAAACTGGTTTTAACATTTGGGCAAAAACACAAGCAATTATTGCCGCATAAAGCGGAAACATCTTATCTAGCATCGCTGATTTCCTCCTTGCTTGTCTAATTATAAGACGAGGACACTCAAATTTCAATTATTATGTTATAATACGTCAGGAGATACACATGGAATATAAAATAGGTCAAGTAGTTCAAGGAATAATTACTGGAATTCAGCCTTATGGTGCGTTTGTGAAGGTTGATGAAGAAACCAATGGTTTAATACATATTTCAGAAATTAGTAGCGGTTTTGTCAGTGATGTACATTCCTTTGTAAAACAGGGAGAGAAGATTGTTGTCAAAATTATCGATATAGATAAAAAGACAAAACAATTACGGTTGTCTTTAAAAGCGATACAACCTCCAAGAAAAAAGAAAATTAGTTACCGTATAGAAAAAACAGCAATTAATCAATTAGGTTTTAATGTTTTAAAAGATATGTTACCGTTATGGATTCAAAAGGAGATAGGGAAATGAAATTAGATTTATCAAATGCTTTATTAAACAGTGAACTAAAGGAATACCAAGATAAAGTAAATGCAATTCATCAATCATTACTTGATAAGAGTTGTTTAGGTAATGATTTTATTGGTTGGCTTGATTGGCCATTAGATTACGACAAAGAAGAATTCGACAGAATTAAGAGTGTTGCAGAAGAGATCAGAAACGATGGGGATGTTCTTTTGGTTTGTGGTATTGGAGGCTCATATTTGGGCGCTAGAAGTGCTATTGAGATGCTTAATGGATTATACCCTGATGATAAATTAGAGATTATCTATACAGGTAATGGTTTGTCAGCAACATATTTACAACAAGTTCTAAATCATATTGAAGGTAAAAGCGTATATTTGAACGTTATTTCAAAATCTGGGACCACTACTGAAACGGCTGTTGCTTTTAGAATCTTTGAAAAATACATGTATGCTCACTACGACAAAGAAGAGGCACAAAGAAGAATCATTGCCACTACTGACAAGGCTAGAGGAACTTTAAAAGCTCTTGCAGATGCTAAGAATTATAGAACATTTGTGATTCCTGATGATATTGGTGGACGTTTCTCGGTATTTACAGCTGTGGGATTGTTGCCAATTGCGGCAAGTGGAGTTGATATCTCAGAAATTATGAAGGGATGCCAAAAGGCTCACAAAGATTTTCAAGATTCAAGTTTAGAAAGTAACATTGCTTACCAATATGCTGTAGCTAGAAGAATATTAGAACAGCAAGGCAAGTGTAATGAATTATTTGTGACATATGAGCCATCAATGACAATGGTTGCTGAATGGTGGAAACAATTATTTGGCGAATCAGAAGGAAAGGACGGCAAAGGAATTTTTCCAGGAAGTGTAACCTTTACTACAGATTTGCATTCCATGGGACAATTTATCCAAGAAGGCACAAAGAATTTATTTGAGACATTATTACTAGTTGAAAATCCAACATATGACATTAAGTTTCCAAGTGATTCAGACAATCTTGACAATATGAATTATTTAGCTGATAAGAGTGTTAATTGGATCAATAAAATGGCTTGTTTAGGCACAATTGACGCGCATGTCAACACTGGAAAGGTACCAAATATTATTTTAACTCTTGATGATACTTCAGCATTTAGTTATGGTTATATGATTTATTTCTTCTTTAGAGCATGTGCCATGTCAGTTCTGCTGTTAGATGTTAACCCATTTAACCAGCCTGGAGTTGAAGTATATAAAAAGAATATGTTTAATCTTTTAGGTAAACCTGAATAGTTAGAATTAAGACTCTTAGATATTGTTTCTAAGAGTTTTTTAGTAGATAAGAAGATAGTGAATATGACATTAAAAAAGTGGATAAGCAGGCGACCAAAATATATGATGCATTAAGGTATACCGCTTATATTAAGAACCCTGACCAATTCGTAAATTCATACAATGCTATAAAATTGAATTTAGAGAGGATGGGTTATGATTTTGTAAGGGTAAAAAATACTATCAACAAATACACTATTAAAAATCCATATAGAGGAGTTAATGTGGTTGTGCAGACTAAACAAGGTTATAAGTTTGAATTACAATTTCATACCCCAAAGTCTTTAGAAATAAAAGAAGTAAACCATATATTATATAAGCAAGTATCAAGTACTAATAGTCAAGAAGTAAATGATGGTCTTTCATTACAGATGTTTAGAAACTCTCAATCATTAAAAGACATACCAAATGGGGAAAAGATTGAGTCATTTGATAAGATAGGGAAGAGAAAGTAGGTGATGATATGTTATATTTTCTAGGACGTAATAAGGATTTTTTGTTGATTAAGTTCGATAAAGATACAGGACGAACAGAGAGATTTGACAAAGAGAAAAAAGAATGGGTAAGAGATTATAAGGCAAGTAAATTGTTTGGCAAGATGTGCATTGGTAGTATTGATGTGGATGTTATTAGTGAGGAAGAAGCAAAAAAACTAACAAATGAGTAAAGAACCTATTACTTGGATAACAAGAGGTGGTAAACATATTCCAATATTTGAAGATGATAAAATTACTAATAACAAAAACATGAAAGAAGAACAGATTGCTAAAAATACAGAGTAAGCAAGGCAGTTAAACAATCAGAAATTACCAAGGCAGCTAAGGCTAGCTAACATACCAGCAAGAGAAGCAAACAAAGCTAGTGATATATTAAATTTAGGTACTGGTAAGAGGTATAAGTTTGCTGATGATAGTCAAATCAGGAATGTATATGTATTTGCTGGTAAAGGGACTTCAAAAGAGTTTAGAGATGCTAGGAAGTATGCTGCTAGGTATGTTAGTAGATAAATGGAATAATTTTGTATTTTACTTTTTCTTTATATTCACTGTAACCATCTAATTCTTTTTCTAATACTTCTTCCTCATTTTTAATGCGTTTAACAATGATTGGTATATAACAAAGCATAATTAATAAAGAGATAGGGGAATCCAGTATGCATGGCATGGTGAAAAACAAGAAGGTTGTTGCGAAGTACATTGGATGCCTAACTATTGCGTATAGGCCTGTATCGATTACTTTTTGGTTCTCTTGAACTTCTATTGTTCTTGATAGATATGCATTTTCTCTCAGTACTTCCGCAAACAAAAGATAAGAAATCAAAAACAAAACACATCCAATTACAACGACTATATTAGGAAAGAAAACCCATTGAAATCGGTAATTTAGCCCAGCAATCACAAATGCGAGTATAAACATAATGCCACTATAACTAATAACATCTTTTTGTTCATTTTGTTTTTCTTTGACATTTAAACGCCTTCTTAAAAGATCAGGCGCTTTTAAATACATTACAATTCCAGTAATAAACATAGGAATAAACAATAAAGCCAAAAACAATAAACCATTGGTCCATTTTAAAGTTCCTGCTGGTAAAAATAAAAGGATACTGACTAAGATTACTCCTGATATAAATTTTAATAATGCTTCAAACAATAGTTTCATGATGAACTTCCTCAAAATAATTATATATTTTTCTTCAAAAGTTTGTGAAAACTTTGAATAGTAAACTGTTAATTGTAGTTGCATTTAAGGAGTTAAACATAATATTTTAGAAACCGAAAACTAAGAAATTTTATCGTTTTTTTAAAAAAGTGGGTTTAGTAGTCAAAAGTTTCTTTTTCAGCATGTATTGTCTTTGCGAATTATCAACTTTATAAGGCTTTCTTCCTTGCTTGCTTCAAGTATTGCAGGAATATAATAAACGTTTAATTCTTTGCTGCTATGATTGAGGTTTTGAACTAAAATTAAATAGGTATAAAGACTAAAACTATAATGGCAAAGCTAAGAGCTTTAACTTATAATTGTTTTGAGGGTATTGAAATGAAAGATATAGTTAAAAGATTATTAGGTAAAGTGATTGTTTCTTGTCAAGCATATGAGGACACTCCTCTGTATGGTTCTGAAAACATGAAAACAATGGCTAAGAGTGTTTTAATGGGCGGAGCTGAGGCTATAAGAGCTTGTTGGCCACAAGATATTAAGGCAATCAGAGAACTAGGAGATTTTCCTATTATTGGTATTAATAAGGTTATTGATCAAAAAAAGGTGGAAGGCGAGTATGTCATTATCACACCAACATATGAATCAGCAATTGAAGTTATAGAGGCTGGAGCAGATGTTTTAGCGCTAGATTGTACTTTAGAACATGGTCGTGGGAAAGAAGAGCTTTTAGAGTTATTAACTAAAATAAAGAAGACATATCCAGATATTGCGATTATGGCTGATTGTGAAACCTTGGATGACTGCATTAATGCTGAAAAAACAGGAATGATTGATATTCTTGCTACTACTCTTTCAGGTCAGCATAAAAAGCTCAATGGTCCAGATGTAGAACTAATTAAGGCAATTAAAGCTAATTGCAGTTTACCAGTTAATGGTGAAGGATCGATTTGGGAATTAAAAGACCTTCAAGCAGCGATAGAAGCTGGAGCAGATATGGTTTGTATAGGCTCAGCAATCACCAGGCCTCATTTGATAGCAGAAAGATTCATAGAATACAACAAAAAAGTGAGAGATTCTGAGTAATCTCTTTTATATTAGAGCAACTCTAATGTGAAATATTTTGATTGTTAAGTCAAAATAATGGGACTTGTTGTATAATAGTTTTAAGAATTGAGGTAACTACTATGTATACAATTAAGGAAGTAGCTGAAATAGTTGAAGAGAATGAACATACCATAAGATATTATGCCAAGTTAGGACTTTTTCCTAAAATTGGAAGAGATAAATATAATTCAAGAGTTTTTAGCGATGATGATTTAGATGATGTTAGATTTGTCATTATGTTGGCTGATACTGGCATGTCACTTGAAGACATTAAGTATTTTATGTCTTTATCTGTGAGAAGTGGTGAAGAAGCAGTTAATGAACAGTATGCAATACTAAAAGAACATCAAAATAAAGCTAGAAGTACTTTGGTTAAACTACAGAAAGAAATTCAGCTCTTAGAGTGGAAGATATATCAATTTCAAGAAAGAACAAGAAAATAAATGGAACCTAAAGAGTTACTAGGAATTTTAAAAATCGCAAATAATCTTAAAATCAATACGCGTCATTGTTATACAGTTGACAATAGAAAAGAATCAGTTGCCGACCATAGTTGGCGTGTTTCTTTGATGGCTCTACTGCTTAAGAATGAAGAAGAATTCAAAAGTGTAGATATGGATAAAGTAATCCACATGTGTCTAATTCATGATTTGGGTGAAGCTTTTACTGGTGATATACCGACCTTTTTGAAGTCTAAAGAGAACGAAGATAAAGAAGACAATCTCTATTTTAAGTGGGTTGAAAACTTTTCAGAACCAAATAAATCATATTGGCAAAGCCTTCTTGAAGAAATGATAGCTTTGGAAACTCAAGAGGCAAAGATATATAAGTGTTTAGATAAATTAGAAGCAGTTATATCTCATAATGAGTCTGATATTAAGACTTGGTTGGATTTGGAATATGATCTACAACTTACTTATGGCTCAAATGACGTAAAATTTTCACCGTATTTTATTAAACTCAAAGAAGAGATTGATAAATGGACTATCGAAAAAATAAAAACAGAAAAACCTGATAGGGTTTAAGGAGAAAAGATATGCATTGTACTAAAAGGGTATTAGATGATTTGATTTGGGTTGGTGCCGATGACCGTAGACTAACGTGTTTTGAAGGAGTATATGCTGTACCAAACGGAGTGTCTTATAACTCATATGTGCTGTTGGATAATCAAACAGTATTATTTGATACAGCTGATAAAGCAGTTTCAAGACAATTTTTAGAGAATTTGAAATATGCACTGAATGGCAGAAAACTTGATTATTTAGTCATTCATCATATGGAACCTGACCATGCAGCTACGATTGAAGAAGTGGTTGTGAGACATCCTGATTTAAAAATCATCGCTAACGAGAAAATTAAGAAACTTTTAGAACAATTTTTTACATTCGATTTAGAAAAAAGAATTATTCTAGTTAAAGAAGGGGATACAATTTCTTTTGGTAAGCATGAATTCACTTTTGTAATGGCTCCGATGGTTCATTGGCCAGAAGTAATGATGTCATATGATTCAACTTCTAAGATTTTGTTTACAGAAGATGCTTTTGGCCATTATGGTGCACTTAATGGTAGGTTGTTTGCGGATGAAGTTGATTTTATGCGTGATTATCTTGATGAGGCTAGACGCTATTACACAAATATTGTTGGTAAGTATGGTCCTCAAGTACAAGCTGTTTTGAAGAAGGCCAGCACTTTGGATATTGAATATGTATGTCCATTACATGGATTTGTTTGGAGAAGACATTTTGGGGATTTTCTTGAAAAGTACCAGCAATGGTCAAGCTACACAGCTGAAAAGAAGGGTGTTTGTCTAGCTTATGCAAGCGTTTATGGACACACTGAGAATGTGGCAAATATCTTGGCGGCCAAATTGTCTGACAAAGGTGTGGAAGTTGAGATGTTTGATACCTCCGTTATTGCGACGAGTTATATCGTTTCAAGCGCCTTCAAATATAGTCATGTTGTTTTAGCAAGCACTACTTACAACGATGGTATTTTTGTAACAATGGAAAACTTA
>CADBLN010000122.1 GCA_902795525.1 uncultured Erysipelotrichaceae bacterium
GGAGTAAATATGAATACATTTGAAAAAAATCTTTTTGATGCGCTAAGAGTTTTATCCGTGGATATTAACGACGGCGCTTTTTTGTACGATGAAGAAATGGTTAAAGCAATTACAATCAATGATTTAATTGTGAAGAATTATCATCTCACGATGAAACCGCAAGACATTGTTCTGGTAGCTAAGAACAAACAGTCAGAAGCTGTTTTAGAAAAGCTTAATTCTTTTTTTGAAATCGATGAGAAGATGAAGAAGGCTAAACCTATGTACTTGCCAGAAGAAGTCTTAAATATTGATGAAGCAACTTTTAGGTTTCATCAATTGGTACATTATTTTTCAACTTATGGTCTAGAAGAGCTATTTGGAGTGGAAACAAGAACGGGATGGTTACCAAATCCAGAATTAGAAATACCAACCGAAGAATCGGATGCATTACTTGAAACTGAGAGTTTTGAGATTGTTAAGGCTGGTGCAGAATATCTATATCTTTACAAAAAGATTGTCACTAAACGTAATAGGGCTTCAAGATTAGAAACAGAACTACTTGAAGAAGCTGTTAAGCATTTGAGTGTTGAAGAATTATGCCAGTATAAAGTTGTTTTTAAAGAAAATTTGTTTGTTATTTTCTCATGTTTGATGAACTCCTTAAGTGGCAAAGAAAGGATTTTGGTATTGTCCAACATTTGTCAAAATCCAACCGATGTGTTTAAGTGTGCTAAGAAATATTTAAATGAGAAAAGGTACCATTTTACAACATCCCAGAAAAGAGCAATCGTTTGTATATTAGAGTCTTATAGTTCGGCATCTTTTAGAGAAAATCTAATGATGTCAAACAAAAGAAGAGAAGAGAATCTAATTGTTTTACAATATGTAGATTATAATAGATACTCTAAATCCAAAGAGCATTTAGAATGTGTTAACTTGCTAAGAAACGATGATTTAACTTCATGGGAAGCCAGACTAAAGAATGCTTTATCCAAGAAAAACTTTGAAGTAGCTGTTCAATTATTAAAACAAAGGCCAGGTCTTGTGGTACGTTTTGCCAATTGGTTATTAAAAGAAGGCTTGAGTAAGCAACAAATAATAGACATTCTACGTGAAAACAAAGCATCTTTGTCACTACAAACATTACTGGAAAATATTAACACTTTTAGTAACGATAACATCAAGGAAAACCTTGCTGAAAAACGCAAAGATGTTTTAGAAATCTTTACTACGATTTTGAAAGATAGATTGTTGCAAATTAACACTAGGATTAAAAATAAAAAGGTCTTTATTGACGCTGGACAATATGACTTTAGACATAGTCAAATTAGTTTTAATAGTGCTTCAAGTGAATCTGGATATATCAAAAGTGGGATAGCTTTTAAAATCCCTGATGAGGTTAATTACTTAAGAACGTTTGTTTATTGGGAAAACGATATTCATGGACACAGGGTAGATGTTGATGCGCATTTTAGAGTAAATACGGTTGAAAACGAAGAAGTTCATTTGGGATGGAATGATGATTTCAGAAAAGAGGGTTGCTATTTCTCTGGAGATGTTACCTCTTCTGTACCATATGGATGCGAATATCTTGATATCGATTTGTCGAATCCAAAGTTGGATTATGCGGTTGTTCATATTAATTCATTTACTGGTCAATTTTTCAAAAACATTCAAAACTTTAAAGTTGGCATGATGGCCATTGGAAAACTAAAAGACAAGAATAATAAGAGTCTTTATAATAATAAGAATTGTTTCTTTGTTCATGAATTAAAAGGTGATTTTATCACAATGAATTATGCATTCATTGACTTTAAAAACAAATATCTAAAGTTTTTGGGTTCTAATTCAAATACACGCTATGGCAGCCTAGAGGAATATGCTAGTTATAAGACATATTACAGTTTGCCTGATTTCTTGAACGATTTATGCGATAGTCAACAAGCAACAATCGTAAGTAGCCCCGAGGATGCAGACTTTATCTTACGTTTAGATAAAGGATTAAGCGACAATGAAATTAGTTTAATAGATGTAAACTTCTTTGTGGATGAAAAACAATAAAAAATCACCAATTAGGTGATTTCTTTTATTCTGGAGCAAGTGAGGGGAATCGAACCCCCGTGTCGACCTTGGCAAGGTCGCGTTCTACCATTGAACTACACCTGCAATGGCGGTCCAGACGAGGATCGAACTCGCGATCTCCTCCGTGACAGGGAGGCATGTTAGCCACTACACCACTGGACCGTTTAAATAAATATAATGGCGGAGAAGGAGGGATTTGAACCCTCGCGCCAGTTTCCCGACCTACACCCTTAGCAGGGGCGCCTCTTCAGCCTCTTGAGTAC
>CADBLN010000123.1 GCA_902795525.1 uncultured Erysipelotrichaceae bacterium
AATAATAATGGATTCTCAACATTGCTTAAATCGAACGATTTTGGATATCCTCCATTGTTGTCATACCACTTATGATGACCAAATGCAGCATAGGCATATGGCTTTGTTTTTGAGTATGAAGATATGATATCTCCACCTATCCTTGTATGTGTTTCTAGTAATTTCCTTTCAAAATCTGTTAATGTTCTACCATAAGTAATGATTGTTTCTAAAATGAACAACTTACCTATGTCATGTAATAATGCACTATGTTGCATAAAGTCAAGAATGACTTGTTGGTTATTTTTCACATCTTCAATATTCTTGCATTGTAATGTACCTACAAATAACTCAGGATTTTTGTTCAATAGATATGTTGTTAAAAAACTAGCTAATTTTGCCACTGTATGACTATGGACAAATGTTGGAGGATGTACTGCCGCAATAAGTTTTAGGCAAAACTCTTCAAAAGACATTCCTCCTGGAATATCAATGTAGTTGCGCAAAACATCAGCCAAGAAAGTAAGCATGAATGAAATTGCACCCGTTCTAGGCATATGATACACATAACTTACAATTTCTCTATAATACTTGTTTACATTTCTCTTTTCTCGCTCAGAGAGATTTTCTTTATCTAATGACAAAATGTATTCCAAAGGTATTGTGAAATTCACAAACATGCTTCTAGGCGAAAAGTCACTTATCTTTGTTATGTCAATTAAATCGATCATTTTATCTTTATACTCTGCTTTTGTAAGCAGTCCACACAAATACTCATTATGCACCAATAAATAATCTCGCTCAATTTTTGGACATTGATCGACAAACTCAGGATGTTGTTGCAAATACTCATTCAGTTGATAAGTGTACCCTAATATTTGCTTTAGAGTACTCTCATCAAATCCTCTTGCGTTTTGATTCTCTGCTAAATCAGAAGCATATTGTAAAGTTCTAAATATATGATAATCCCAGTTATAGTTAGGAGCTTGTTCCCTGTAGAAAGAGTCATTAGCAATATCTAAGGCTCTTTGTAATAACTGTAAACACTCATCTTTGACTTTTAGTCTTTCAGGCTGATCATCCCATTCAAAGAAGCAGCGAATATACCTAACATTTATTAAAACAATTTCCTTGCACTCTTCGTCAGGTAATTTAGAAAACTTTTCTTTATTTAAATATGAAATGATTCTCTTGCTGGTTTCTAGACCGATGTCTACATATTCAAGATAATTATCATAATCAGGATATAATCTTTTGGTAGTATTCAGCATCATATATGATGAGATGACAATATTATCTAAAGCTTTGATAATAAGTCTAGTATCACCAGTCTTTTCCGCTAAACTCAATACCCTGTTAGCAATCTTCCAAATCATTAGCGTATCAATAGTTTCTACATTGGTAGCATCTACCAACAATTGAGAAAATTGCAAAGCGTCCTCTATATCTTCTTTGGATACTTCATCATCATAAAACAGCGCCCTCAAATTCTTGCACAACAATTCGTCATTTTGTTGAGAAAGCTTGCCTATTTCCGTAAATGAAGACAATAAAAACATTCGGTAATTCTCTGCACTAGCAATTCTATCCACCTGTGGTGATGACAATTCCGAAATTCTTTTTGTTCTTTCAATATATAACTTTAACTCATCAATATTCATACAAAACTATGTTCACACAAAATTACTCTTATTATTAATTTTACAACATTATTGATACAAGCACTACAAAAACTTATATTTGGTGCTATAACTAAAAAGAACAAGGGTCATCAATTCCCTTGTTCTCTATTTTTTAACAGGTAACCTAATCTATCTAATTAGCTAACTCTATTCAAATACTTAATTATGTTTGAGGCATTAGCGTACTTGTTTACGCTATCATCTTCTCCAATTGTTACCAAAGTTGGTGCTTGCATTATTTCAAATTCATTTGTCAATTCTACATCTTCTTCAGCATCAACAATTTGATATTCAATATTCCTTTTATTCAACATATCCTTGACAATCTTACAGTTAGGACAAGTCTTAGTAGTGAACAATAATACCTTTTGATTGTTTTTTCCAGCTAACTCAACAGTCATTTCTGAAGATGCTTCAGCTACTGGCGCTTGGCGGTCTGTCAAATTTCTACCTAAGCCTGCAATACTATAGACCTTTCTATCTGCGAATTCCTGTGTTTTTCCTTTA
>CADBLN010000124.1 GCA_902795525.1 uncultured Erysipelotrichaceae bacterium
ATCAATGCCATATTTAAGCATTGCGACCCTTTCAACTCCAACACCTAAAGCAAAGCCACTATACCTCGTAGAATCAATGCCTGCATTTTCTAAAACATTTGGATGTACCATTCCACTTCCCAAAATTTCAATCCATCCAGTTCCTTTACAAACATTGCATCCTTTGCCACCACACATATGACACGAAACATCAATTTCCTGGCTTGGTTCGGTAAATGGGAAATAGCTCTGTCTCAGTCTTATTTCTCTGTCAGGGCCAAACATACTTCTTGCTAGTAGCTCTAAAGTACCTTTTAGGTCTGAAAGAGTAATGTTTTCCCCTACTACTAAGCCTTCAATCTGAGTAAACTGATGGGAATGAGTAGCGTCATCATCATCACGGCGATAAACTTTTCCTGGACAAATGACTTTAATTGGTAAATGAGAACCTTGATTTTCGAGGACTCTCATTTGAATTGCAGTTGTTTGAGTTCTTAACAGTCTTTCTACATCAACATATAAAGTATCTTGCATATCACGAGATGGATGGTCATGAGGAATGTTAGCTTTCTCAAAGTTATAAATGTCATATTCTAGTTCAGGACCTTCAACAACAGCATAACCCATTGCCACAAAGATATCTTCAACCTCTTGTTGAACTACAGTTAAAGGATGCAAAGTTCCATAGCTTAAGTTTTTACCAGGTAATGTAACATCAATTTTTTCGCTTTCAACTTGTTTCAAAAGTTCTTTTTCTTTAACTTCTGAAATCTTTTCTAACAATTTAGCTTCAATGTGTTGTTTGAGGGCATTTACAGCCATTCCAAAGGTTTTTCTTTCATCATTAGATAAATCCTTCATTTCTTGCATAAAAGCATTTATTTCGCCTTTTTTACCTAATAATTCAATTCTTAGCTGCTCTAATTTCTGTAAATCTAGACTCGAATTGATTCTTTCTTCAAAACTTTTTCTTATTTTTTCCCAATCGTGATTCATACTTTATTCCCTTCTAATGAAAAAACGCCCCATAAGGACGTTATAAACGCGGTACCACCTTAATCAATGCGTAAAGCACACTCATTAGGCCTTAACGCAGCCATACGGAGATTATTAGTCCCACTCCAAGGTGAATTCATATGTGATTAATGGAAACCTCTCACCGCTTGTTCCCTCGCTTATTTAAGAGCACATACCACGTACCTTTTCATCGCGTTGTTTTTATTTTAACACATGATAAGTAAATTGCAATGACTAGAACTTGTAATAATAACTGCTGATAGCCATCGCTATCGCAACATTTAACGAATCAAAATTCTTCATCTCAATCTTAACAACTTCATCACACTGCATTTGAGTTTCGCTTGTTAAACCTTGTCCCTCATTACCATAAACCAAAGCAAATTTCTCATATTTATTTGATTTTGACAAATAATTATTAGTGTTAAGTGAGGTACCAATAATCCTCACAGAATTGCTCCTTAAATACTCAATACTCTCACCTGTATCCTTAATTATTAACGGAATGTGAAATAACGCTCCCTGAGTGGCCTGGATAGTTTTATGATTATAGATACTGGCACATGATTCATTTAAATATACAGCATCATAACCAAAACTATAGGCTGTTCTAATGATTGTGCCAACATTACCGGGATCTTGAACATTTTCTAAAACAATGAAACTATTGCCTTTAATTTCTTGAACATCTAAAAAGTTGCAAACTGCAATATAATCATTCAAGGAAGTGTTATTGGATATTTTTTTCATCACATTATCACTTACTTTAATGGCATCCATTTCAAATGGATTGGTTAAGCTGTCTCTAATAATGAGAGTTTCCACTTTATTAGCCTTTAATGCTTCTTCGATTAAGTGTTTTTCTTCAACCAAAAACAATCTCGCTTCATCACGATACTTCTTTTGTTTTAGTTTTTCCCATAATTTAACCTTAGGGTTATCAGCAGATGTGATTAACATAATCACATTATAAAACAAAATCCAGTGATTAACACTGGATTCTTATTATTTTAGTACGTCATGACAGCGATCGCAGACACCATTTTCGTCAACATGTTCAACTACATTCCAACATCTAGGACAAACATGACCTTCTGCTTTCTCAATTTTAATATAACAAGTATCAAATTCCTCTAAATCATCACTAACCAATTCTAATTGTGAAGCAATAACCAATTGAGCCAAATCATGCTGCGACAAATCAGCAACACAATCTTTGTATTCATCCTTAACCTTCAACAAAATCTTGGCGTCTAAAGCTTTTTTGATTAAACCATCATTTTTTGAAACTTCTAAAGCTTTTAAGATATCACTTCTAAGTTTCATAAATTTTTCCGACTTATTGGTTATTTCGGCAGCGTTAGAATAATGCTGTGCTATTGGGAATTCAGTTAAGAAGACTGACTTCACTGTTGGATTAAACAAAGAATAAACTTCTTCTGCTGTATATGAAAGAATTGGAGCCCAAAGCTTAACTAAGGAATCAGCGCATTGATAGAACACTGTCTGAATTTGTCTTCTCCGTTTACTATCTTTCTTTTCAATGTATAAGATATCTTTAGCATAGTCCATATAAAAGGCACTTAAAGTATTGGTCATAAAGTTAATTAGAGACATTGCAACTTCAATAAAGTTATACTCTTCATAACTTTCTTTAACCTTGTCAATCAAATTATTAAGAGAAACTAAAACATATTGATCAACACTTTCCAAATCCTCATAGTCAACCTTATCTTGTTGGTAGATGAAATCCTTTTGACCGTTAGCATCAACTGAATTACAGTTACCCAAAAGATATCTAAATGTATTTCTGACCTTACGATAAAAATCAGCATTTTGTTTTAGAATATCATCCGAGCATCTCATATCTTGTTTAAAATCAGATAAAGCTGCCCACAACCTTAAAATATCGGCACCATATTTATCGATAACTTCAAGAGGATCTAAAGCGTTTCCAGCAGACTTATGCATTGCTAATCCTTGTCCATCAACAACGTAGCCATGTGATAGGACACTCTTATAAGGAGCAACACCATCATGGGTTGCAACCCCTATCGTCAAGCTTGAATTAAACCATCCACGGTACTGATCACTACCTTCCAAATATAAATCACAAGGATAGTTTTGGTTTCTTCTGGCAAAGGTATTATGGGAACTACCGGAATCAAACCAAACGTCCATAATATCCTCTTCTTTAGTAAATAAGCCATTTGGACTAGTTGGACAGCTATAGCCATCAGGTAATAAGTCCTTAGCATCCCTTTCAAACCAAACATTTGAACCATGCTTTTCAAACAACTGAGCAATATGTTCAAACACTTCCTCATCAATAATTGGATTATGATCTTCATCATAAATAATTGGGATAGGCACTCCCCAAACTCTTTGACGAGAAATACACCAATCTTTACGATCCTTAATCATATTATAAATACGCACATAGCCCCACTCATTTTTCCACGAGACACTATCAACTGCCTTCAGCAGTTCATCCTTTATCTTTTCAATAGAAGCAAACCATTGTGTTGTGGTTCTAAAGATAACTGGTTGTTTCATTCTTTCATCATGAGGATAACTGTGTGTAATCCATTCAAGTTTCAATAAATGACCTTGTTGTTCTAATCTGACTGTAACAGTTTTGTTTGCATCGAAGACAAACTGTCCTTCTAACCAATCACCAGCTTCAGCAGTCATGCATCCCTTTTCATCAACTGGGCATACTGGTGGTAAACCATATCTTGTTGTAGTCATAAAGTCATCTAAGCCATGACCACCTGCAGTATGAACACAACCAGTACCATCTTCATCGGTAACATATTCAGCATTACAAACAAGAGTTTCTCTCTCTTCAGGATATAAAACATGTTTGCAAACAACATATTCTAGTTCACTGCCATTAAACGTTTTTAAAATTTCATAGTCTTCAATTTCGAATTTTTGCATTAGAGTATCTACCAGGCTCTCTAAGACAATTAGTTTTCCCTTGGAAGTATTAACTACAGCGTATTTCATTCTTGGATGTAAGGTAATTGCGGTATTACCTGGTAAGGTCCATGGTGTAGTAGTCCAAATTACAAACTTTTCATCACCATCCAAAACGCCTTTTCCATCTTTTACATCAAAAGTAACGAAGATTGTAGGA
>CADBLN010000125.1 GCA_902795525.1 uncultured Erysipelotrichaceae bacterium
AGACACTAAATCTTGACGATAAAGTTAGATTTGCTGGAAAGATACCTCATAGTAATATTGCGGCATATTACCAACAAGCAGATTGTTTTGTGTCAGCTAGTTTATCAGAGACCCAGGGTATGACTTTTATAGAGGCCATGGCTACTGGTTTGCCAGTTTTGGCTTGTGATAGGGTAGCTTTACAAAATGTTTTAATTGATGGTATTAATGGCTATTACTTTAATGATGAGGAAGATTTAGCAGAGAAAATAATGCAATTAAAAAATAACGAGAAGTTGGAAGAAATGAAGGTCATCAGCGAAAAGATAGCTGATGAATATTCGCTTAGTTCCTTTGCTCTTAAGGCTGAAAAGGTTTATTTGAAAGCTATTGAGGATTTCAATGAGTAGTTATGTTATTGACAAGGTAAGCTTAAAGGATCCTATTGTTAAGGTTGAGATTAGCGATGATAAAGCCATAACAATTTTTAATGTGCTTGCTTTAGATTACTTTTCTTTAAATCTTAAAGAAGGACAAGAGATAAATCGTGAGCAGTATGAAACCTTAAAAGAGTTACATTCATATTGTTTTGCCTACCAAAAGTGTTTAAAAAAACTTGGCTACAAGGATCTTTCAGAAAAAGAAATAGACGATTTATTGAACCAACAGGAAAATCTTAATTCGAACCAAAAAGATAAAATAATAGAAACACTAAAAGAATTGGGTTTGATAAATGATGAAGCATTAGTAGTAAATAAAATTGAAATAGATCAAAATAAACTGATTGGTAAGAAAAAAACAAAATTTGAGCTTGAAAGAAGAGGCTTGGATAAAGAGCTCGTAGCTCAAGAAATAGAAAAAGTTTCTGAAGCTGATGAGATAGAAAGATGTAAACGCAAAGCTAATTTACTCTATAAAGGTATCAAGCAAAAGTCATTTAGAGAAGCTATTCAGGGTTTGAGAACTAAACTTTCAACAAATGGTTTTGAAGGTTATGTAATTGATGCTGCCTTAAATGAACTTGATTTTCAAATGAACCAAAAAGAGGAAAAAAAGAATTTGGAAATTACCATACAGAAGGCTCTTAAACACTATGAAAAAAGCCTCGAAGGTTACAAATTAAAAAACAAAGTTTATAATTATGCATTAGCAAAAGGTTTTAATAAAGATGATATCACTGCTATACTTAACGAGTTGGAGGTAGATAATAATGAAGATTAATGAGTTTCAACAGAATCAACGAATAGAAACAATGTTGCTGGTAAGCCAGGTGTCAAATGGAATGGCTCAAAATGGGGCTCCATATTTAACGGTTAGCTTTAAAGACAATAGTGGTGTTATTGATGGAAAAGTTTGGGATGTTAAGCCAGAACAGATTGAATTACTCAAGGCAGGAAATGTTGTTAAGGTATTGGCTGAAGTAATTGATTATCGTGGCAAACTGCAACTTAAAGTTTTAAGTGCTGAAAAAATAGATCAAAACAGCATTGATATAAGTGAATTTCTGCCTACCACAAAGGTTCCAATTAACGAGCTAAGAGAAACTATCGACGAAGCTATTGAAAGAATTGGCGACTCTGATATCAAAGCGGTAGTTTCTGAAATCTATAAGAAATATGATACTGAAATTTATTCTTCGCCAGCAGCTGCCAAGAATCACCACGAATTCAAAGGTGGTTTGGCAACTCATGTGGTAGGAATGCTCCGCTTAGCTCAAGAAGTATGCAAGCTATATCCCGTTTTGAATGAAGATTTGTTGGTTGCTGGCGTCCTATTGCATGATGTAGGCAAGATTAAAGAATTGGGTGGGATTGCAGTTACTGAGTACACCTGAGAAGGAAAACTGTTAGGCCATATCTCAATTTCGCAAACCATGGTTCAAGAAACAGCGGATGAACTAGGGATTGAAAGTGAATCAATTACCCTGTTAAGACATTTGATTTTATCTCATCATGGTGAATATGAGTTTGGGTCTCCAGTTCTCCCATTAACTATTGAGGCAGAGGCTTTGCACTATATTGATGATTTTGATGCAAAAATAACTATGATAAAAAAAGAACTTGATCAAACTAAAGAAGGGGAATTCACTACGAGGATTCCAGCTCTAAATGGTAGAGCTTTCTACAAAATGAAACAGTAGCACTGCAAAGTGCTTTTGTTTTTGAAAAAATAGTGGTAAACTATTTTGAGTTAGCATTGGCTAATAAGGAGGCGTAAATTGTTAAAAGCAACGATAAAAATTGAAGGAATGGCTTGTAATATGTGTGAAGCACATATACAGCAAGCTTTGAGAAAAGCCTTTCCTAACATTAAAGCAGTGAAGGCGTCTCATACAAAAGGTTTGGCAACTTTTATTTCTGAGGTAGAATTTCCTGTAACAGAAATAGAAAAAGCAATTAAAGATTGCGGTTATGATCATGTTTCTACCACATGGTCACAAGAAGATAGAAAAGGATTTTTAGGTTTATTTAAGTAAAATGGATTCAAAAGTATTTTGGGGTATGATGATTCCATTAATTGGAACATCAGCAGGCTCAGCTTGCGTTTTGTTTATGAAAAAGAATCTCAGTGAGAATGTTCAAAAAGTCTTACAAGGTTTTGCTAGTGGTGTAATGATTGCCGCTTCTATTTGGAGCTTAATTATACCAGCGTTGGAACAGTCGGAAGACATGGGGAAGTTAAGCTTTATTCCTGCTGTTGTGGGTTTTGCTTTAGGAATAGTATTTCTGCTATTTCTTGACTCAACTATTCCGCATATGCATTTGGATAATAGTATTGAAGGGTCACATAGTAACTTTTCCAAATCTACAATGATGGTTTTGGCTGTGACTATGCATAATATTCCTGTAGGCATGGCTGTAGGGCTAGTTTATGCTGGATATTTCGCATCAACGGGTTCTATAACTGCTGCTTCGGCATTATCGTTAGCTTTAGGTATTGCAATTCAAAACTTTCCTGAGGGAGCAATTATATCAATGCCATTACATGCTGCTGGAGAAAGTAAGTGGAAATCATTTATTTACGGTGTTTTGTCAGGTGTAGTTGAACCAATCTTTGGATTTATGACTATTCTTGCTCTGAATATTGTCGTGCCAGTTTTACCATATTTATTAAGTTTTGCTGCTGGTGCTATGATGTATGTTGTTGTAGAAGAGCTAATTCCTGAGATGAGTAGCGGTCGTCATTCAAATTTAGGTACCATATCTTTTGCTGTCGGTTTTTTGGTTATGATGGTTTTAGATGTAACGTTAGGCTAAAAATGTGTTTTTAGCCTTTAATTAGGTCTTTTTTTGAGATATAATGTCTAATATGAAAGAAAAAAAGCAGTTTTTAATCGATTTTGCATATGCGGTTTGTTGGATAGCAATTGTTTATGTTGGCTTTAAGTATTTGCTACCAATTTTCTTGCCTTTTTTGTTTGGCTATATATTTACAGTTGCTTCACGCAAGATTACTCAAGATAGAAGTACTGTAGTTTTGATTATCTTTTACATTGTTTTAGGAACTGTATTAGTTTTTGCTGGGGTTTGGCTTGTAAATGTTTTTGGAGGCTATATTTCTAAAATACCAGCCTTATATCGTAATGTTTTTGAACCTTATATTAATGAAGTTTACGATTCGTTAAGAAGCCTTAATGATAATTTAGACTTCCCATATTTAAACGAGATAGTTGATAGTGGTTTAAATGCAGTTAGAACAGTATTGTTATCAGCAGGTTCAAGTGCTGCAAGTGGTATCAGTAAAGGTATTATGGAGATTCCAAGCTTATTATTCTCTATTCTGGTATTTGTAATCTCGTCTTTCTTCTTTACGGCAGACTATGATCATGTCAGAGTCTTCATGGAAAAGAATTTTGGCTCAATCATGGATTTTATAAGAGAAAAATTGACAGCAGTTCTATTAGGATATGTGAAGATTATTTTCGTTACATTTGTTGAATTGACAATAGGTTTGATGATTCTAAGGGTGCGTAGATTTATCTTTGTGGCCGCAGGTATCGCAATTGTTGATATTTTGCCAATTCTTGGATGCGGAACCATCCTGATCCCTTGGGCAATATTCTCTTTGATAAGAGGGGATTACTTCTTGGGCATTGGAATTATTGTTGTTCATGTCATCATTTATTTCGTTAGACAATACCTTGAACCTAAGATTGTAGCTGGTAATTTAGGTATTCCTTCAATATTATCCTTAATTTGCATGGTTGTTGGTTTGAGGTTATTTGGTTTTGCAGGAATGATAGGTCTACCTTTAATTGCTTCATATTATTTCTATTTGCATCCAGAATTAAATGAATTGCCAACAGAAGAAGGTGTAGAAACTGAAGCGACGAATGAGTAGAAATACTCATTTTTTCTAGCTTCTGTTGTATAATTAGGTTGGTGATTTTGTGAAAGTAATAACTGCTCAACAAATGAGCAATATCATTGAAAGAGATTTAAAATTTGAACAATTAAATCAAGATGATTTAAATTTTTCGGTTGCTCGAGCTTTAATGAAACATGTTTTGAAAGACCAACAAAAAGAGGTCTTCATCGCTGCTGGTAGTGGCATTGAAGGTGATTATGCCATGGCATTAGCTCATTTATTATCGAATCAGCCTGGAATTAAAGTTAAATTAGCTAGCAATAGTATCCAAGGTCATCGTTATCACTTAATGCTATTAGATGATGGTGTTGAAATTCTAGAAACTCAAAGAATTATTAAAAATGAAATTGAAAATAGTGGGTTAATAATTGATTGTATTGGTGATGACTCCAAATATCCTTATCCCTATTGGATTAAATGGATTAATGAAGCACAAGGCTTTGTAATTAGTTGTGACATTCCAAGTGGCATTAATGGTGAAAATGGTTCAATAAATAGGGAAGCAGTTTTTGCGGATTTGACAGTTTGTTTACAGTTGCCAAAGTTAGCTCTATATCTTTACCCTGGTAGCGACCATGCTGGTAAGGTTGTGAAAGAAGATATCGGATTAAGTTCTAATAGTATTTCTTCAGTTGAAACTAAAATACAATTAAATCAATTGGATGAAATATTATCAATGCTACCACCAAGATACAAGCATTCACATAAGGGAAGTTATGGAAAGGTTTTGCTGATAGCGGGATGCGAAGCAACAAGCGGTGCTGCTTTACTTTGCGGGAAATCAATATTGAAGACAGGTGCCGGCTTATTAACAGTTATGTCATATCCGTCAGTCATTGATTTAGTTAAAAACAACCTATTTGAAGCTATGAGTATCACAATTGACGAAGAACATTTTCAAGATCAACTGAATAAATTAGACTTAAGCAAGTATAGTCTAATCGTTCTTGGGCCTGGTTTAGGAGTAAACCATAGAACAGACTTATTGTTGCAAAAGGTTTTAAAGTCTGATCTACCATGTGTTATTGATGCGGATGGTTTGTATTATTTGGGTAAACACCTTGAGTTGCTGAAAAGAAATGCTTTTACTGTAATTACACCACATGAGGTAGAGTTTGCCAGAATATTTGATTTTGAAAGAAAAAATATTATTCCACAATTACAACAAATTGCCACTCGATATCCAAATCTAATTGTGGTGTTTAAAGGAGAACACTCTTTAATTGCTAACCAAAGTCTAATTACCATTAACACAACTGGTAATAGCACTTTAGCAAAAGGTGGCTCAGGCGATGTTTTGGCTGGAGTTATTGGTGGCTTTTTAGCTCAACAGTGTAGCTATGATTCAGTGGTTGCTGCAGTTTATATTCATTCACTTGCGGCTGACTACTGGCTAAAGAATAATAGTGCATATTCATTATTGGCTAGCGAATTAATTGAAAAAATAGATGAGGTTATTTTAGAAATTACTAGAGGTAAAAACTATGAGTGAGTTTGTTGTTTATCTTCAAAATGTAGAGAATATTTCAAATATAAATTCAAATTTAGTCAAAGGAATCATCCTTGCTGACAAGCAGTTTTCTAGTGCTATTACTACCTCAAGCATTAGTAAACAAGATATCGAATTAATACATCAGTTTAAATATCGTGCGTTTGTGAAGATGGATCGTCTTTTTGAAGAGGAAGAATTAGATGTAGTAAGAGAATACCTAATGAAGCTAGAAAGTTTTAATGTTGATGAAGTTATATACACTGATATTGCGATAAAAGTTTTGATAGAAGAATTAGGACTTAAGCTAAATGGTATATATGCACCTGAAACATTGTTGACAAATTACTGTGACATAGAGAGTTTAAAAGCGGAAGGTGTTTCTGGTTGTGTGATTTCAAAAGACATTCCTCTTAGAGATGTTTATATGGTCATTCAAAATGTGCCTGGCTATTGTTCTTTAAGAATCCATGGACCTATTTTGGTTGCTTATTCACGAAGACAGTACATAAATGCATATTTGGATAGTAATAAAGAGTACCTCAAAAACTATTTTCTGCAGGAAGAAACTCGAGAATCCAAACTGCCAATAATAGAAAAGAGTACTGGCAATTGGCTATATGCTTCTTGTCTACAGAGTTTTAGTGAGATAAAGTATTTAAAGGATTCTCCGGTAGTGAATTTATTGATTGATAATTGTTTTTATGAGGATGAATACACGTTAAAGGTAGTGGACTTGTATGATGCCGTTGTAAATAATCTCCTGTCGCCAGAACAGGCTTTAGAAAATTTAAAACAAATTGAAACTACAATTGATTATATGGATATAAACGAGTTAAGGGAGACATGGTTAGATAAGGAAAAAGTATGAAGATTGAATTATTAGCGCCAGCTGGCGATTTAGAGCGATTAAAGGTTGCGGTTACTTATGGTGCTGACGCAGTTTACTTCGGTGGTAAACAGTTTTCGTTGCGAGCTAGAGCTAGTAATTTCACCTTAGAGGATATTAAAGAGGCGGTTATTTTTGCTCATGAACACGGGAGCAAAGTTTATGTTACGGTCAACATAATTCCTCATAACAGTGATTTTGATGGTCTCAGCGAGTATTTACAGATACTACAGGGCTTAGATGTTGACGCCATAATTTGTGCTTCATTAGCAATATTACAGTTATGTAAAAAGGTGGCACCTAAGTTAGAGGTGCATGTTTCTACTCAACAAACTACATTGAATTCTGCTGCCATTAAATTTTGGCAAGAACAAGGAGCAGACAGAATTGTTTTGGCAAGAGAAGTAAGCCTAGCTCAAATTAGACAGATTAAAGAGCACTCAAGTTTGCCACTGGAATTGTTTATCCATGGTGGCATGTGTGCTAATTTTAGTGGTAGATGTACAATTTCAAATTTACTGACAAACAGGGACGCAAATAGAGGAGGCTGTGCTCAGTCTTGTCGGTGGAACTATCATCTTTGGCATAAAGAGGAATTGCTAGATAAACCGGATTATCTGTTTTCTATGGGAAGCAAAGACATGTGTACAATAGAGTGTTTGGAAGAAATATTGAATACTCAACCAGTAAGCTTAAAGATTGAAGGAAGAATGAAAACAGCATTCTATATCGCTTGTATTGTGAAGGGATATCGTTTTGCCATTGATTGCTATGAAAAACAAGGCTATATTGGTGAAGATCAGTTAAGATATAGTCGTTCATTAATTGAATTAGCTAGCAATAGAGATTGGTTCTTGGGTTTCTATCGTGGTTTGCCAGGAAAGCAAGGGCAACTTTATAATATTCCAAATACAGCTAATCAATTGTTCGTTGCCAATGTGAAAGATTATAAAGATGGCGTTGCAACAATTGAGGTAAGAAATAATTTCAAGTGTGGTGATAGATTGGCAGTTTTAAATCCAGAAGGACAGCCAGTTGAATTTGTTGTTGAAGGCTTAGAGACTTTGGAAGGAGAACCTGTAGAAGTAGCCAACAAGCCAATGCAGTTGTTAAAGACAAAAATACCGTATGAAGTTAATGAATATTCATATATATTTGCGAAAGGAAAGATAGAATGATTGTTGAAGGAGCTATTGCTGTTAAGACAGCAATTAAGAGTAAATACCGCAGGGTTGAAAAGATTTACATTGATGTTGATAAGCACAATAGCGATGTTGCTTACATTGTTCAAGAAGCTTATACTGATAGAATCCCTGTCGAAAGATGTTCTATTGAAAGAATTATGGAATTGGCGAGTGGCAAGACTCATGGCGGTATTATTGCAGATGTTGAGCCAAGGCGCTTTCAAGCTATCACATCACTATTGACAGTAGATAAACCTTTCTTAGCTTTGGTTGAAGGTGTTGAAGACTCCTACAACCTAGGATATATTTTAAGAAGCTTGTACGCTTTTGGCTGTAATGGGGTTATCTTGCCACAAAGAGAATGGAATTTCGAAGATAATGTAATGTTGAAAAGTAGTGCAGGAGCAAGTGAATATATTCCAATTCATTTAAGTGATGACCTAATTGAAACATGTGAGATATTGCATCAAAACGATTTTAAGATTGTCAGTGCTTTTAGAGGGAAAAACGCTAAAAACATATATAAAGCGAATTTGAAAAATGATTCTATATTGGTATGTATAGGAGGACCATTAAGAGGTCTTTCAAAAGAAGTTTTAGACAACAGTGATGAATTTGTTTACATACCATATGCTAATGATTTTAAAAATGCCTTGAATGCAGCAAGCGCTACAGTGGTTGTTGCTTCTGAAGTATTTAGGCAAAAACATGAAGGAGATTAATTATGAGAGAACCTTTTTATATGAGCGATAAAACAGTAATATTGAACTTCTCGGCTGCTTATTACCAAACTGTCGAAGATTTATTGAATAGTGAAGGTTTTAAAATCTTTATAGGAGATTATTTAAAGCACTTGGCTGTAAATCATATTCGAACATATAAGTGGGTAACAAATGGCCGTCAACTAGATGAGATGATTAATGAACTTATTCTGATTACCAAACAATTATTAGTCCTAGACCCCGATGAGATTTATGCTCCTTTAATGGAAGATGTTAATAGGATGAGAGCATTGTTTATGGTTGAAGATGCATATAATTTCTGGAGGCGAAAACAAAGGTTTAGTATTGTTAATAGCTCATCATCCAATTCTTTGGCATTTGGCAGTTTTATGGATGCTGATACTCACTATAGCCAGTTAGTATTACAACTATATCGTACTTGTGAAGAAAAACTTCAGGGAAAGCAAAACAGAGTTTATAGACAGCTGCAAGCTGGTACAAATGCTAGTTGTGTCTTGCAAAACTATCGTTGGAACGTTTTGCCTGGCTATAACATGCTAAAAAACATTCCTTTTATAAATACGGTAATGCTTAGAACTCCAATTCTTTTACACCCAAGTTCAAATAAAAGAACAGGAACTTTTATTGAGTTACAAGAAAATCCTATCAAAGGCGCAAATGTCAGCAGTAAAGATTTTATATGTTTTCCTTTAAAAGTTTCCGACTTGTTATGTTTTGTTTATTTTCATCGTGATTTTATGAGCAGTGGCATATCACTAGCAAATCTATTTGAACTTGCAACTGAGGAAGAATGCGTTAATCAAAAACCAGATTTAATTTGCGTTTTTGGTAATCCTGACGAAAAAGATCAATGTGTCTTTTATCATGATAAAAACAATGACATATGGGTTGGCAGCGTGTCATATGACTCCAAAATTGAGTATTTTGGATACATCAA
>CADBLN010000126.1 GCA_902795525.1 uncultured Erysipelotrichaceae bacterium
AATGGATCATCATCACAAGCTAGTATATGTGCTGGATGTATGAGTTTAATGGCTGCAGGAGTTCCAATCAAAGCTCCAGTTGCAGGTATTGCTATGGGACTAATTACTTCTAAAGATGGATCTAACTACACAATATTAACTGATATTCAAGGTATGGAAGACCACTTTGGAGATATGGACTTTAAGGTAGCTGGAACTAGAGATGGTATTACAGCACTACAAATGGATATTAAGGTTCAAGGTATTAACCGTGAAATTCTAGGTAAAGCCATGGAGCAAGCTAAAAAAGCCAGAATGCAAATTCTAGATGTTTTAGAGAAAGCAATCGCTCAACCAAGAGACCATGTCAGTCAATATGCTCCTAAGATTGCACAACTACAAATCCCAGTTGACAAGATTAGAGATGTTATTGGAACAGGTGGTAAGACAATCAATCAAATCATTGAAGCAGCTAACGATTGTAAGATTGATATTTCAGATGAAGGTAAAGTTGTTATCTATCATCAAGATCAAGATTCAATTGACATTGCTGTTAAGTTGATAGAAGACTTAACAAGAACAGCAGAGATTGGACAAGTTTATGAAGCTAAGGTGGTTAGACTTGAAAGCTATGGTGCCTTTGTTGAATTATTCCCTGGCACTGATGCCTTAGTACATGTTTCAGATATGCGTTGGGAAAGAGTAAACAAACCAAGCGACTTGTACAAGATTGGTGATGAAGTTCAAGTAAAAGTTACTGAGATTGATGAAAAAGGTAGGGTTAACGCTTCAATTAAAGAATTGTTGGAAAAACCTGAGAACTACGAAGAGCCTATTAAGGAATACAGCCGTAAAAAACTCTTCAGCAAGTCGAATTCAAATAAGAAAAAATAGTAATGAGCCTCATTGATTGACAATGAGGCTTTAGTGTATTTATAGATAAATTGTGATAAAATAGATTAGGTGGATTATCAAAATGAGAATGCGCAAAAAAGCCTGGACAAACGATATGATAGAAGCTCGCAAAGACTGTGTTGTTGCTGAGCCAGAAATGTATAAAAGCACATGGGGTCAATTTTCACAAAATGGTGAAGTGCATGTTGAAATTGGATGTGGCAAAGGAGATTATTGGCTTCAAATGGCACATCAGTATCCTGAAAGTGCTTGGATTGCGATTGAAAAAGATCGTGATTGTGCAGCTATCGCATTAAAGAAAAGTTTGGATAATACTACCAGCAATATGAAAATGATTATTGCAGATGCTAAGGATATTGGTGAATGGTTTGAGCGGGATGAAGTTGATGTTTTGCATTTAAACTTTTCAGATCCTTGGCCTAAAAAAAGACATACCAAACGACGTTTGACTCACGATGAATTTCTTAATGTCTATAAAAGGATTCTGAAGAAGAGCGGCAAGCTAATCATGAAGACTGATAATGCTAGTTTATTTGAATATAGTCTTGTTACCTTTATTCAAAATGACTGGCAATTGTTGGAGGTCAGTGTTGACTATCGTAGGCTTGAGCATCCAGAGGACGCAATCACAGAGTATGAAAGACATTTCATGGAGATGGGTCAACCAATATATCGGGCAGTATGGACTTATAACAAGGAAGTGTAAACATGAAGAAAGTGTTTTTATTATCACTTGTATTATTGGTTTTGAGTGGTTGCAGTAGTAATCTTACCACCAAAACTTTATATGACATTGTGGATGAGGCAGTAGAGCTTGAATTGCCTGATGCACGTATTAATAATGCCAAAAAAGACTACTATACATATTACATTCCTAGGGGCATAGGTAGGGAAGAAAGAGATGAAACTAGTAATTTATTTACTATTAACAATAATAAAGCCATTTTGAATCTTGATATTGCTAGCATTATCCAGGATGAGTATTATGAAATTGATGCGGTTAGTGACGTGGGACTTAGAGACATTGGCTCTTTCACATATACAAGGTTTGTTAAAGAAGGAACTTGTCTTGATTCCAGTGGTCAAACGATGAAATATAGAGTCATGGTTTCAGCAAGTCTGGATGAGTTTAATTATGTCATTATTCAATCAAATCATTTTAATTTCACAACGATTTGCCCAGTTTTAGAAACTGATGAAGTGATTTATGAGATGATTAAAATCTTGCGTAGTTGTACCGTTAATAGAGAAAAAATAATTTCCGACTATTCTAGTGTTGACTTGAGTCAGCATAAGTATACATTTATCTCGTTGTTCCAAGACGTATTACCTGAAAGTGGTTATATAGCAGATTACATTGAAGATTGGAAGAATGATGAGAGATTCATAATTATTGATTATAAAGAAGATGATGTTCCTGAAGTTGGTGAGGAAGATTCAGGAGAAAACGGTCAAAATAATAATGAAAATGCAGGAGGCACATATGAGTAAATTTAAGAAGTTTTTTGAGGATTTAATTTTTGAAAGCCCAGAGAGTGATGAAGTAGGGGAAACAACCATCAAAGAGGAAACTGTGCAGGTCAAGCCAGCGGTTGCACCTGTTGAGAAAAAGGTTGAAAAACCTGTAGAAGTGAAGCGTTCTAGTACCCCAGTCATTGATTTGACTGCTGGAGAAAAAATGCCTGAAGTGGTTCACCCGCAACAAGAAACTACTTTGGTACAAGAAAGAACTTTTATAAATGTTGATAGTGAAATAAATGTTCCTGCAGAAGTAGAAAAAGAAACAGAAATACCAACGGCTGAAACACCTCAAAAGGAAGAAACTCCAAAGATGGAGCCAAAGAAAGTTGAATATCAAAGAAGCTCAATAATTTCACCAATTTTTGGTGTCCAACAAAACACAGAAGAAAAACCTGTAAGACGCAAAAAAACTATTATAGAAGAACCAAAACTTTCAAGCAATCAGGATAACAAGGAATCAGTTATAGGAACAGTGCTGTCACCTTTATATGGTGATAAGGAAGCTGACATAATAAAAAATGATGTCATTGATAAAAAGATTGCCAATATGACTGTAGCAGAGGTAATCGCAACACCAAAGAAAGTGGCAAAGGTTGAAATTGAATCACCTAAGTCAACTGTTAAAATTAAGGAAGTTGAAGAACTAAATCCTATTGAGAATACTGCCAAAGAAGCAGCTCCAGCTACTGAGGAAGTTCTAACTGATTTTGAAACAATTAAAAAAGAATATTCACAGTTAAAATCATCAGTTGCCTCATGGAACACTCAAGAAGAAAAAGAAAACGAAATAATTGAGACTAGGCCCGATTTATCGGTAACTCCTTTTGGCGTCAGTAAAGATGAAGTAGACGATGCCAGCCCAACTAAGAAATTAAATTTCAGTGGCAGTTTAGACCAGAAAAAGGAAATTGTTGGTGAGGATGGTTTAGAAAAAGAAGAAAGTGAACAATTAAGTTTGTTCGATTGAGCAAAGAGGGTTATATGTACTATTTTATTGGTATTAAAGGCACTGGAATGTCAGCTTTAGCTTGTATTCTTCATGATGCAGGCAATGAAGTTGTTGGTTCTGATTTGCCTAAACATTTTTTTACCGAACAACCATTAATTGACCGTAATATTCCAATTTATGATTTTTCCAAAGATAACATCAAGGATGATATGATTGTTATCATTGGAAATGCTTTTCTAGAGGACTTTGAAGAAGTTGTGGCAGCTCGTAACAACCCAACTTGTACGTGTTATCGTTACCACGAATTCTTAGGCCATTTTTTGCATGATTACCATAGCATTTGCATAGCAGGATCCCATGGTAAAACGACAACTACTGGTTTAGCAGCGGCTATGTTAGGGTATAATGAGCCAATTGGATATTTGATAGGTGATGGTACAGGTTATTTAAATCCTGAAGCAAAGGACTTTGTTTTGGAAAGCGATGAATTTAGAAGACACTTTTTGGCTTATGAACCTGATTATGCGGTAATTACCAATATTGATTGGGATCACGTTGATTACTTTAAAACAAATGAAGATTATGTCTATTCTTATCAGCAATTTGTTGATAAGAGTAAAAAAGCAGTCATTGCATGGGGACAAGACCCTTATACAAGAACTTTGAAAACAAGTGTTCCAGTTTACTATTATGGCGAAAAAGATAATGATGATGTTCAAGCCATCAATATTGTAGAGGACACTGATAGGATGAGTTTTGACGTGTTGTTTAAGGGAGAATTGTTTGGACACTTTGAACTACCATTTGTAGGTCACCATTTATTATTGAATTCATTAGCCGTTATAACCATAGGTATCTTAAAAGGTTACAGCAGTCAAAACATTGAGGCTGGTTTAAAGACTTTTGAGGGAGTCAAGCGCAGGTTTAAGATTGAGGAAAATGGTGAGAATATATACATTGATGATTATGCTCATCATCCAACTGAAGTGAAGATTACCTTACAGGCTGTTAGATTGCGTTATCCAGATAAAAAGATAGTAGCAATATTTAAACCTCATCGTACTGGCAGGGTATATCATTTTGCTGAAGATTTTGCAGCAGCCTTATCGCTTGCTGATGAAGTAGGTGTTTGTGAGTTCACAAGCATTGATGACTATGATCCTGAGGCTGATATCAAGATTGATTATTTAGCTAACTTCATTGAAAATGCACATGTATTCCACGAGAGTGATGAAGATGCTAAGGTATTAAAGGAAATGGGTCCAGCTGTATATGTGTTTATGAGCAGTAAGGACATCTATCCATTTAAAGAGAAATTGAAAGATTTACAATCATGAAAGCATTATTGAAAATGCTTTCATTTTTTTATATAATGATAGGAAAGAGGTGAATAATATGGATAATTTAGCGACTGTAGGTCAAATATTTGGCTATATCTTACCTATTGTAGGAGTTATAGCTTTAATAGTTTTAATTATCGTTTTGCTGAATGTAAACAAGATAGTAAAGAGTTTAGATGTAACTGTCGGTAAAGCTAATGTTACGGTTGATGGAGTTAATGAAGCCGTTAACACCACAAATGGTTACTTGAAAGATTTAAATACTACCGTCCATACTGTCAATAACATGGCAATGTCTGTTGAAGCTGTTAGAGCTACAGCAGAAAGAGCGGTTAAAAAGTCTTCTGCTCAGATTAGCAAACAATATAAACAGGTCAAAGCCATGGTTACTGATTTGTTAGAAAAAGGCGAAAAGAAGACAAGTAACAAGGTTGAAAAAGTGGTTGCGGATATCAAACCAGCAATTGAAAGCGTTGTTGATTCGGCAGCTGAAATTATTGAAGAAATAAAGGAGGTAGAATAAGATGCCAGAAAATAAGAATATTGAAGAATTTGAAAATGAAGTTAAAAAGGAATTAGAAGAAGATTTCAAAAAAGCTGAAGAAACAGTAAACGAAGCTTCAGAAGAGGTTAAGAAAGAGTTTAACCAAGTTCTTGAAAATGTAAAAGGCGCACTGTCAAAACTAAAAGAACAAATTGTTTCTATTGACTTGAACAAAGATGGTGTCAATTTTGGGGCGCACTTAGAAGAATTTACTAAGACTGTTAATGAAACAATTAGTAAAGCAACAAACAAATTGAATGAAGTTAAGTTAGATGAGAAAAGTGCAGCAGCATGGAATAGTGCCAAGGAAAACATTACCACTGCCGCAAATGTAGTTAAGGAAAAGGCTAAAAATGCTTATGACACCATAACTAATAGAGCAAAGATTCAAGAAGTAGTTGATAAAACTGCTGAAAAGGTTGATGAAACTGTTGCGAAAGTTCAAAACAAAGGCGAAGAATTGTATAACAGTGCTATGGAAAACGAGAATGTTAGTAAGGTTGTCGGAACTGTTGTGGATAAGAGTAAGGAAGTTAGCGACTTTGTTAGTGCTAAATATCAAGAATTTATTCATGATGAAAATGTTAGAAAAACTGTTAGAGAAGCAAGAAACGCTGTTGTTGATTTTGCTAATAACGTTACTGAAGGAGTAAAAGGATTATTTAATTCTGAAGACGAAGAGGAATAGTTATGGCAACAGTAGCGAAGAACGATAAGAAAAGAATCACTATTTATAGTGTTGCCCATGAGGCTGGCGTTTCTCTTGCTACGGTTTCTAGAGTAATAAATGATTCTGATGTTGTCAAAGAAGAAACAAAAAAGCGAGTCCAAGAAGCAATTATAAAATTGGGATATAGACCTAATGCTATTGCTCAGGGCTTAGCTTTAAAGAAAACCACTTCGATAGCATTGATTGTTCCAGATAGTAGTTTTAATTACATTGGTAAGGTGATAAATGGCTTGTTAGATGTCGCAAAAATCTATAAGTACAGTGTAACCTTGCATACCTCAACAGAGGGAATTAATGAAATGAGCGAAATTGTGGATAATGTTATTAAAAGTCATGCTGATGGTATTATCCTATACAACGATTCATTCTCACCGCAGGATATTGAAACATTAAATGAGTTCAATGTTCCGATGGTGTATTTGGATAACTGCTACTCAAGTGATATTGCTTGCAGTGTCTATATTGACTACAAACAAGCAGTATATGAAGTTGTAAAGAAGTATTTAGATAATGGGATTGATGATATTGTAATCATTGAAGACCGCAAGAATCCAATAAATATTGAAGAAGTTGTAAAAGGAACAAAAAAGGCCTTTGAAGAGAAGGGAAAACAATTTGATGCTTTGATTAGGATTCCAAGTGAGTATCACTCTTCATACAATTATTTAGTTGAATATTTTTCAACTCATAAACACCAACTAGTATTGACTTATCGTGATTCCCAAGCTATAGCGGTGCTAAATGCTTGTAGTGAGAACAACGTTAAGATTCCTGATGAGATGGAATTAATATGTGTAAGAGGATCACGATATACAGATATGGTTAGACCTCAAATTTCTTCATTTGAAGTTCCAGGATATGACTCTGGTTCCTTAGCGATGAGGATAATGACAAAGATGTTGAACAATGAAGATATTCCTCAAAAGGAATTGAAGCTAAACTATGTTTACAAGAAAAAGGGTTCAACAAAATAATTAAAAAATACAAAAGACTCCTAAATGAATCAATTCTCAGAATTAGGAGTTTTTTATGTGCAAAAGATTATGTATATTTGAATTCTTGTGTTAAAATATTAAACATGTTTAAAAAGAAAGGCATGAGTTATGGATGCTAGGGTGTGGGGAATCCTTTTGGATTCATTCTGGAAGATATTAATTAAAGGGATTCAAGTTACTATCCCTTTAACAGTTTTGTCTTTCTTTTTTGCGATGATTATCGCACTTGTAACAGCGATGATTCAATATGCCAATGTTCCAATTTTAAAGCAAATAGTACGTTTCTACATTTGGATTATCAGAGGAACCCCATTACTAGTTCAATTGTTAGTTGTATATTTCGGTTTGCCAAACATTGGAGTGAGGCTAGAAGCTTTCCCGGCTGCGGTCATTGTATTCTCCATTAATGAAGGAGCTTATTGCTCGGAAACGATGAGGGCAGCATTAGAGGCGGTGCCTGTAGGGCAGGTAGAAGCAGGATATTGTGTAGGAATGAACTATCTGCAAATAATGTGGAGAATTGTTATTCCACAAGCCTTGAGAACTGCTTTTCCACCATTATCCAACTCCTTAATTGGAATGGTTAAAGATACTTCTCTCGCCTCAAACATTACAGTGGCTGAAATGCTGATGCAGACACAAAGAATTATTGCTCGTGTTTATGAACCTATGGCATTGTATTTGGAAGTAGCGTTGATTTATTTGGTTTTCTCCACAATTTTAACTTGGCTGCAAAGATATGGAGAAAAGAAACTTAACGCATATGAAGGGAGTAAATGATTATGGCAGTATTATCAGTTAATAACATCCATAAGACATTTGAAGATACTCCTGTACTTAAAGGCGTTGATTTGGAAATAAATCAAGGGGATGTAGTCGCAATATTAGGGCCAAGTGGTTCTGGAAAGACAACATTATTGCGTATTATTAACTTTTTAGAAAAAGCTGATCAAGGTGAATTGACATTTGATGGCACCACTTATGATTTGAAAACAATTAGTAAAAAAGACATTGCAAGGATTAGAAGTAAAACAGGATTTGTTTTCCAAAACTTTAACCTTTTTAAGAACAAGACAGCATTAGAGAATGTAACTGAAGGCTTAATTGTTGCCCGCAAAATGGATAAACAAGAAGCAGAAAAAATAGGTAAAGAGATGCTGGATAAAGTTGGGATGTCAGATAGATATGACTATTTCCCAAGTAAACTATCAGGTGGCCAACAACAACGTGTGGCGATTGCTAGAGCTTTAGCGCAAAGTCCCGAAATAATTTATTTCGATGAACCAACAAGTGCACTTGATCCAGAACTAATTGGAGAAGTATTAAATGTTATGAGGGATTTGGCAAAAGAAGGGATGACAATGCTGGTTGTCACCCATGAGATTAGTTTTGCTCATAATGTTTCCAATAAGGTTATTTTTATGGAAGATGGTGTCATTGTGGAAGAGGGAGAATCACATGAGTTTTTTGCCAATCCAAAACAAGACAGAACAAGAGAATTCTTGCGCTTAATAGAAGCGCGTCATGATAACTAGAAGGAGGATTATATATGAAGAAGGTTATTAATTTATTAATAGGAGCTTTAATAGTACTAACCACGGCAGCATGTCAGAGTTCAAAACCAAATACCGATGCTACTACACTTGATAGTATTAAAAGTGCTGGCAAGATTGTTGTAGGGCTGGAAGGAACATGGCAACCATGGTCATACCACAACGAAAAAGAAGAACTAGTTGGCTTTGATGTTGAGGTTGCTAAAGCAGTAGCAACTAAATTGGGTGTTGAAGCAGAAATTGTTGAATGTGAGTGGGATGGTTTGTTGGCTGGTCTTGATTCAGGAAGATTTGACATTGTTGTAAATGGTGTTGATGTTACTGAAGAACGTTCACAAAAATACAACTTTACTACTCCATACGCCTATGTTAAAACAGCTTTGATTGTTTTAAACACTAATGAAGAGATTAAAACATTTGAAGATTTAAAGGGTAGAGTTACAGCTAATTCAATTGGTTCAACATACATGGAGTTAGCTGAATCATATGGCGCAGAAGTATTGGGAATAGATACTTTGGAACAAACAATCGAAATGTTAAAGGCAGGCCGTGCAGAAGCAACATTAAATTCAACTTTATCATTCTATGATTATATGGCTGTACAACCAGATGCACCTATCAAGATCGTATGTGAAACTGAAGATGCTTTAGCAGTGGCAATTCCAACTAGAAAGACAGATAAAGATGCTAGTTTGACAGAAGCAATCAGTACAGCAATTAGTGAACTAAGAGCCGAAGGAACTTTAAAACAATTAAGTGAAAAGTACTTTGGCGGTGATGTAACTAGTGAATAGAAAAATCAATAAAACCATGACGCAGGCTAATGTTTAATTAGCCTTTTTTATGTGCTTATATGATATAATTCATATGGTAGTAACAATGAAAGAAAACAATTACATAGTTGGAATTGGAGCTGCTAACATAGATATATCTGGGCGAAGCACAAGCGGAATAAAAACCTTTGACTCAAATCCAGGAAAGATAAGTATGTCAGTTGGTGGTGTCACTAGAAATGTTTTAGATAATTATTGCCGATTAGGTGGCAATGCTTATCTTTTAGCTTGTTTAGGAGATGACCTGTTTGGTAAGTATATTGCTTCATATAGTGAAGCAGCGGGAATTGATATGTCTTGTGTTAATAGAATTCATCAAGGCTCCAGTTGTTATGTCAACGTTTTGAATAATGATGGTGAAATGGAAGTGGCCATAAGTGATATGGCTATTATTGAAAACCTTAATGTTGATTATTTTAAACGTCATGATAAGATTATTGGTGGCAGTGAAATAGTAATGTGTGATCCATCACTACCATCTGCTAGTTTAGACTATCTGTTTCAAACCTATGACAAGCCAATCTTTGTGGATACGGTAAGCCGGGCATATGCTTCAACAATAGCAAACAAGCTAGAAATGTTCCATACTGTAAAAGCAAATAAGTTGGAAGCTGAGATACTAGCAGGAAAGGAAATAAACGATTCGCAAGATGTTGAACTGGCTGCTAGCATAATCTTGGGTAAAGGTGCTAAAAGGGTATTTATTACTCTAGGGAAAGATGGTTGTTATTATGCCAGTAAAAAAGAAAAGCTCTTTTACAAGCTAGACTATCAACCAAACATTAAAAATGTCACTGGGGCAGGAGATGCTTTCATGGCAATGCTTATTCATTGTTATATGGCAAATGCTGATACATTGACTACCTTAAAGATGGCAAGTGCCAGCAGTTGCATAGCACTAGAAAGTGAAAACACTGTTAGTGAAGATATGAGTTTAGAAAATGTAAGAAGAATATTACAGGAGAAATAAATTATGAAAGAATACTTAAGCATTACGGCGGAGATTAGACAAGCTTTGGAAGAAGGAAAACCAGTTGTAGCTTTAGAAAGCACAATTTTAAGTCATGGCATGCCTTTTCCAGAGAATGTGGAATTTGCTCACAAAGTTGAAGAAATTGTAAGAGGTCAAGGAGCGATTCCTGCAACAACAGCTATTATTGATGGCAAATTAAAAGTTGGTTTAAGCAGTGAAGAATTAGACTTGATGTGTAAAGGGGAAGGTGTTGGCAAGGTTTCAAGAAGAGATGTTGCTACATATCTGGCAACTAAACAAACAGGTGCAACGACAGTTGCAACTACAATGCTAATAGCTGAGCTTGCTGGCATTAAAGTATTTGCTACAGGTGGAATTGGTGGTGTTCATAGAGGTGCTGAAACAACTATGGATATCTCAGCAGATTTACAAGAGTTAGCTCATACAAGCGTGGCAGTAGTTTGTGCTGGCGCAAAGCAGATTCTTGATTTAGGTTTGACCCTGGAATACCTTGAAACATATGGTGTGCCAGTTCTAGGCTTGAGAACTGATGAATTCCCAGCATTCTATTGCAGAACTAGCGGCTACAAACTTGATTACAATTGTCAAAGTGAAGAAGAAATTGCCAAGATTCTGAAGACTAAATGGGATTTAGGATTAAAAGGTGGTGTTGTTATTGGCAACCCAATTCCTGAAGAATATGCCTTAGATTATGATGATATGGAAAAGGTAATTGATAAAGCATTGAAAATGGCTGACGAACAACATATAAGAGGAAAGTATATTACTCCATTCTTACTGGCACATATCAAAGATATGACTGAGGGAGTAAGTTTTGCTTCAAACTTGCAGCTAGCTTATAAC
>CADBLN010000127.1 GCA_902795525.1 uncultured Erysipelotrichaceae bacterium
AGGACTAGTCCACTCTTCATTACCAGTAACTTGAACAACGCCACAAATATAAATGACTTTTTTATCGCTACGAGCTTGAAGCAATTCGTAGGTAATACTGGTATCGCAATTCCAATAGTACCTAAGGATAGACTAATAAGTCCTACGATTAAAAATATGGTTCTTTTAGCAATCATGGGTTTCCTCTTCTTTCTTTTTTGGTTAAATAAACATGCTTAATAGCAGTAATTGGATGAGTGAATATCATCCTTGGTCCTGAATATCTCATTACCTCTCTGATTCTTTCTCTCATTTCTGGCTAAGAGACAGAGGATGAAAATAAATCCTTATGTAATTGACTTCTTATTTGTTTTTATATAAAATAGAAAAGCAATTGTTCGAAAAGATAAAACGCTGGAGGTGACCTTGATGAAAAGAACATATCAACCAAGCAAAAGAAAACATCAAAGAGTCTGTGGATTCAGAGCACGCATGAAAACTGTTGGAGGACGTAACGTTTTAGCTCGCAGACGTGCTAAGGGTAGAAAAGTATTATCTGCATAAAAGGTTGCTCGAAAGCAACTTTTTTTCCCTTTAGAATATGAAAAAGAGATTTAGAGTCAAAAGAAACGAAGAGTTTCAAACCATTATAACCAAAGGGAAGCGATTTGTTGGGAAAAGCTTCATTGTTTATTATGATTTTTCCAAAATGGTTACTAATGATCGTGTTGGCATATCTGTTGGAAAAAAACTGGGAAACGCAGTTGAGAGGAATAAAGTTAAAAGACAAGTGCGTATGATGGTAAATGAAATCTTTAGTTTCAACAGGGGAATAGATACCATTATAATTGTTAGAAATGCATATCTGGACAAGGATTTTGAGACAAATAAAAAAGAATTGTCTTACATATATGAAAAAGTTTATAATAGTGTAGTTGACGAACTGAAAAGGAGAACAGCATGAAGAACAAAAAAATAATATTACTAGCATGCTTATTGGGATTGTTAATTTTGGCAGGATGCCAAACAAATGTAGATTCAACTGGAAAAACAATTGCTGAGCGTATTATTCATCTTGATACACCATGGAGTGCTATGTTTGATGAGAGTATTTTCTCGGCTATTTTAGTTTATCCTTTAGCCCAATGTATCAATTTTATTGGAAGCAAGACTAATAGTGCTGTATTGGGAGTTGTAATAACAACCCTGTTATACAATGCGATTACTTTAGTTTTTTCAGTAAAGCAAAGCATTAACAGTCAAAAAATACAAATGATTCAGCCTGAGTTAAATAAAATTCAAAACAAGTATGCAGGAAGAGATGACGAAAATGCCAGAATGCAAATGGCTCAGGAGATGCAAGCTTTATACAACAAGCATCAGATTAATCCAATGAGTTCCATAGTAGGACCATTCTTGACTTTGCCTATTATGATCTGCATGTACTATGCAGCTCAAAGGGCTGAGGTTGTTGTTAATGGCTCATTCCTAGGTTTATCGTTACAAGAAACACCATTAAATGCTATTAAAAACATTTCCACGATGTGGCCATTAGTGTTGATATATGTAGCAATGTTAATAGCACAAACATTATCAATTCTTTTACCACAAAAAATGGCAGATGCAAGAAGAAAGAAACAAAAAGGCTACAAGTCATATGCTGACAATAACACGACAAACCCTCAAGCAAACACCATGCTATATGGTATGATTGTGTTTATTGCTTTCTTAGGTATTAGATGGCCTACTGCAATGAGTGTATATTGGGCTGTATCATCTCTTGCAAGTGTGTTAAAAACAACATACATTCAAAGGAGGTACATAGACAAATGATGAGAGTAGAAGGAAAAACATTAGAAGAAGCACTACAAAATGCCGCTAATGAGAAAAAAGTTGAAGTAGAAGATCTAAAGTATTACATTATTGAAGAAAAACAAGCCGGTTTGTTTGGTTTAGGTGGAAAGACAATAGTTGAAGTATATACATTAGGTGATATTCAATTATTCATAGAAGAATATTTACAAAAGTATTTTGATAACTTGAACATGCCTGTTGAACTATTTGTCACTAAGAATGAAGATAACAGTTTAAAAGTTGTAATTAACGCAGAAAACAATGCAATCTTAATTGG
>CADBLN010000128.1 GCA_902795525.1 uncultured Erysipelotrichaceae bacterium
GAGAAGACGATAAATGGTATCCATATTGGCGTCAATTCTGCAAAGATTGGTTAACAAATCTTGGTATTAAAGACGAAAACCTTAGGATGAGGGACCACACTAAAGAAGAACTTGCTTTCTACAGCAAGGGAACTTGTGACATTGAATACTTGTTCCCATTTGGTTGGGGTGAAGTTTGGGGCATTGCTGATAGAACTGATTATGATTTGAAGCGCCACATGGATCACTCTAAAGAAGACTTATCATATCTAGACCCATATACTAATGAACGATATGTTCCTTATTGCGTTGAACCAGCAGTTGGTGTTGAAAGATTGTTTTTGACTTTTGTTTGTGATGCTTATGATGAAGAAGAATTGGAAAATGACACTAGGGTTGTAATGCATTTGCATCCCGCTTTAGCACCAATTAAAGCAGCCATTTTCCCATTGAAGAAAAACCATAGTGAAACAGCTGAAAAAATCTATCAAAAGCTGGCAAAAGATTTTGATGTCTTATACGATGAGTCAGGAAGCATTGGTAAAAGATATCGCCGTCAGGATGCAATAGGAACACCATTGTGTATAACAATTGACGATAATACTGAAGCAGATTCAACTGTTACTGTACGTGATCGTGATACGATGCAACAAGTAACTGTTAAGATTGATGATTTAAAGGAATACATAGGAAAAATAGTTGAGTTTTAATGGCAAGAATACCCACAGAAGTAATTAATGACATACGCCAGAAAAGTAAAATTGAGGATGTAATTAGTCAGTACATTGAAGTGATTAAAAAGGGAAACAGTTATGTGGCTGTTTGCCCGTTTCATGATGACCACGATCCTTCAATGCATATTTCTAGTAGTAAGCAAATATTTAAGTGTTTTGTGTGTGATACAGCTGGAGACGTTTTTTCCTTTGTACAGAAGTATGAGAATATATCATATCCTCAAGCTGTAAAAAAAGTTGCGGAGATTATTGGCTATAAATATGATTTTGGATCAGATTATGAAAAAGCAGTATTCGAAGAAAGTATTTACCATAAGGTCATGAAAGAAGCTGTTATTTATTGCCAACATGAATTAAATAGTGAAGCTGGTCAAAAAGCTAAAAAATATTTATTGGACAGAGGCTTGACTGTTGAGCAATTGGAAAAATATCAGTTTGGCTATAATCCAAGTAATAATTCTATGTACAACTTTTTAAGTAAAAAAGGCTATGAAGATAAGGATATGATTCAAGCTAATGTGGCCAGATTGACCCAACAAGGCATAACAGATGTATTCTTTGATCGCATTACCATTCCAATCCATGACCAAGATGGTCATCCAATTGGTTTTACAGCCAGAAGCATGAATCCAAATGCTGAAAGTAAATACATTAACTCAACAGACACACCTATATTTAGGAAGAGTGATGTTCTGTTTAATTATCATCGGGCTTTAGGGCAAATTCGTAAGGATAAGTTTGTTATTTTGGTAGAAGGACCTATGGATGTAATGGCTTTTGATAAGGCTGGCTTTTCTAATGCGGTATGTTCAATGGGTACAAGCTGTACCAAAGAACAACTTCAGGTTTTAAAAAGAATAACCAGTAATATTGTAGTAGCTTATGATGGTGATACGGCAGGTCAAAATGCATCATATAAGGTTGGCCAATTAGCCCAACAATCAGGTTTTAGAGTTGTGGTATTAAATAATAACAGTCAACTTGACCCTGACGAGATTGTTCGTGAGAAAGGTTCAAACACTTTAGTGGAAATGGTGCGCAAACCAAAAACATGGATAGAGTTTGTATTCAGTTATTTTCAAAGACAATATGATTTAAATAATTACAATTCCAAAAAAGAGTTTTCAACTAAAATTATGGAAGAAATCAACAAACTCACAGATAGTTTTGATCGCGACAATTATATTGATCAGTTAGCACAATTAACCGGTTTTACCACAGCAGTTTTAATTGATAATCTTGCCAACAATAAAACGGTCAGAAAAATAGAACCAGAGAAGAAGACAGAACGTTATAAACCGGCTATTATGGATGGTGTTACCATTGCTGAAAGAACGATTTTAAAACAGATGATTTTATCTAGTCAAATGTGTGAAACATACAAAAATGAAGTTAAAATGTTAAAGAGTAAGGAAGCCAATAAACTTGCTTTATATATCATTGAGTTTTACAACAAGAATGATGAATTGAATATCAGTGAATTTGTTGGTGAACTGCCAAATGATGAGTTAAAATCTCTAGTGTATGAGGTGGTTGATAGTGAGTTATTAACAAACGAAGTTTCCTTACAAGTTTTTACAGATGCTGTTTTGAAAATTAAAGAAAGCATCATTGATGATAAAATTGACGAACTAAAGCGTGCGCAAAAACAAAGCACTATCGGAAGTGAAAAGATTTCAATAAGCGCTGAGGTAGCACAGCTGCGAAAAGAGAAGATTAAATTAAGACAAGGACAGGAGGATAATTATGGCAAAAAAGAATGAACTACAAGCACTTAAAGACAAATTGAAAGGTCTTCACGAAAGTGAACAACTTTTTACAGAAGCCGTTTTGAATAGCGAGATTGATTCCTTAAATCTAAGTGATGAGGAAATAACACAAGTTAAAGAATACCTTCAGTCTTTGGAGTTAAGTGATGTTGAATTGGATACTATCATTAACTGGTATGAATCCAAAGGACCAGGACTTGATGAAGAAGATCTGGTTGACAATGATTTAGATGATGACATCGACTTATCTGATGAAGATGAGGAGATGATTGACAATGAAACAAGCGATTCATTTGACAATATCGACGAGAGTGAAGAGGACTTCTTGAATGATTTAAAAGCTAACTATGCGGATAATCCTTCAGTAAAAGCAAGTGATCCAGTCAAAATGTACTTAAAGGAAATTGGTCGAGTTCCTTTATTGAAA
>CADBLN010000129.1 GCA_902795525.1 uncultured Erysipelotrichaceae bacterium
AAAATAATCAATCCACCAAAAGAAAACATAAAGCCCAATCATAAAGACAATTAAAGTTAAGCCTGTTTCCTTCATCGTGTAACTTTGTGGGTCAAACTCATCTCTCTTACTATTCCGCAACATAAACTTGGCACTTTCATGGCACAAGAAAAAATATCCATAGAAAAGCAGAATTCCAAGCCCAACGTATAGTAATGATTCAACTGCACTAGTAATGTTCATGCTCATAACTCTTTCTCCTATGCAATATTTTGGAAACAGAAAATATTATCTTATTCTTTACAGCTTTGCAAGTTCTTGGCTTCCAAGTCCAATAACTCTTTTTTTATTCTACTGCCAGCTATGAATCCTCCTATTTCACCATTGTTTTTGATAACTCTGTGACAAGGAACAATTATTAAGATGGGATTTCTTTTTACTGCTTGACCTATGGCCCGATAAGCTTTACTGTTGAGACTTTGAGCTAATTGCTTATAAGAAACTGTTGAACCATATTGAATCTTACTTACTTCATTCCACACTTTTAATTGAAAAGAAGTTCCATTTAGTTTTATGGGAAAGTCAATTTCTAAATTTTCTCCCTTAAAGTATGCATCTAACCAGTCTTTAACCTTTTGAAACAAATCTAATTCATCGTCATCAACCCTTGCATTTGAAAAACAAAGACCGGTGATGCTTTCACCATCACTTTTTATGATTAATTGACCTAAAATTGAATTGTAACTAGTCTTATACTCCATATCATCATTCTAGTAAATACATTATCTATTCACAAGTAAGCTTATGTTATACTTTACTTAGGAGAAAAACAATGAAAACAAAATCATTAATTGCAGACTTTAAAAGCGGTAAATATAACCAAAAGCTTTTGGAAATTTACACCGATGAACAAGTCATTCCTCAAGAAGTGTCTCGCTACATTGATTTATTAAATGAGCATTTGGATCTATTTGGTGAGCAAGATGTCAGTATCATCAGTGTTCCTGGTAGAAGTGAAATCACTGGCAATCATACCGACCATCAAAATGGTAGAGTTTTGGCTTGCTCAATAAACTTGGACATTGTAGCTGTAGTTAGTAAATCAGACAGTTTTAATTGTTACTCAACAGGAAGATTGATTCGTGATGTTGATATTAACGATTTGAGCTTCAACCAAAAACAAACAGGCACCTCAACAGCCTTAATTAAAGGTGTTTTAACTAAACTAGTGGAAAATGACTATAATATTGGCAATGTTAATGTCGTTATGCGTTCAAACGTTCCTGTAGGCAGTGGTTTATCATCTTCTGCCGCATTTGAAGTTATGATTGGAAACATCATGAACTACATGTTTAATGATGGAAAAATTCCTCAGGTCGAAATCGCAAAGTACTCTCAATTTGCGGAGAATGTTTATTTTGGTAAACCAAGTGGTTTGATGGACCAATGTGCTTGCGCTTATGGTGGATTGGTTTACATTGATTTTGAAAGTTTGCAGCAACCAAAGATAAAAAACATTAATCTAAATTTAAAAGAACATGGCTATAGTCTTTGTATCATTAAAACTGGTGGATCACATTCAGATTTAACCACTGACTATGCCGCAATTCCAAACGAAATGAAGAAGGTTGCCAACTATTTTCATAAACAAGTTCTTCGTCAGGTTTCTGTAGACGACGTTTTGAAACATTTAGATCAAATTCGGGAACAATGTGGAGATAGAGCTGTTCTTAGAGCTTTGCACATGTTACAAGAGGACGAAAGAGTTGAACAACAATTACTGAATATTACCAACAATGATTTTGAAAAATTCCTAAAAACCATTAAAGAATCTGGTGATAGTTCATATAAGTATCTACAAAATATTTATTCAAACAAAGATATTACAACCCAACCAATTGCCTTAGCCTTATTACTATCAGAAATGTATCTAAAAGACACTGGTGTGGCAAGGGTTCATGGAGGAGGTTTTGCAGGAACAATTCAAGCTTTTGTGAAAAATGAATGCGTTTATGGCTATAAAGGCTATATGGAACAATTCTTTGGAAAAGATAGTTGCCTAATCCTGCAAATCAACAACAAAGGAGCACATAAAGTAATGTAAAGAGCGGAAGATTCCGCTCTTACTTGTTATAGATGTTGTTGAAGCTCTTATAAAGGGCTAAATACAATAATACGCTCACTATCACACATATTACCGCATTAACAGCAGTCACCCCTGCAGCCCAAGTCAACAATATCGAAGCGGCCTCAGCAGGAACCTTTAGTAACAGTTTTTTGTAGAAGTAGCCAAAGATTGGATCAACAATAACATTAAAACCTAAGCCTGCAATAGCACTAAGCGTGCAGGTTTTTACAATGTCTTTTCTATCAGTCTTTTCATGCAACTTTAATCTATCAGCAACAATGCCCGCAATAAATCCAATCATGAATTTCATGATGAATGTCTTTGGAGCCGAAGTGATATATCGAGGGTCAAACAAGTCTGCTAATGATAAACCAATAGCCCCTGCAAAACCACCATAAACCGGTCCTAACATCCAAGCAGAAACAACCACAACAGCATTCGCTATGTGAATAGCAGTGGAATAACCTGCAGTAATAGTGATGTTTATCTTTCCATAAGCAAAAGCGACATAATTAATTGCCGCAAACATGACCATGAAAGTAAGTTTTCTTAATTTCTTATTCATTTCAACACTTCCTAATATAATTCTAAACTCTATTACTAATATTTTAAACAAATTTGAATATGAGGTGAAGAATCTAAAAGGATGCTATAAAGTGATAGTATAATTTACATATTGTTCTATTTATCACTACTCTTCATATCTAGCTGTATCCACCAGCATTATCATTTCTTTAAAATACTCATCATATAAATCTCTGCTGCATTTCAGGCAGATATTATTGCCTTCAATTGTGACAATGCTTTGATCTTCAGTAAGGAAGAATTCTTTATTGTAGATGTTAATAGTGGTTCCGCTAGCTTCCTCATTGGAATAAAACAGCTCAAAGCACTCATCTTTTCCTTCAGGATATACCTTAAAGTGCAAGCCATCTTTCTCATATGTCCAATTCTTCAAAATGTTAATGGAGAACATGGCATTATCAGCTAGAGAATAAACATGTTCCAAATCTTTATGATATGAGATAGAACTTTGTTCAAGCTTTGAGTTTTCACCAGCGTCAGGAGTAATGCTATAACACTCATAATCACCATTCCCTTCCCAAGGTCTGGCAAACTTAAATATTATCAAAGCCTCATTGTCATCTGTAACACTCAAGTCAAATTGTGTTGTCAAAGGCCCACCATCTTCAATTGAATTTATCTTAACGCTTTTTGTTTCCACTTTATTCATTGTGATGTTATCACTGTGATAAACCACATCCCACACATATCCAGTTCCAGCATTAGATGGGAAACGAAAAGTGCAATCTCTTCCATTACAAGAAACATCATCCATATTCTCTACTTCCTTTCTTGTACAAGCTACTAAACAAGCAAGCACAAATACAATCATCATTAGTCTTTTCATATCTAAAACCATTATAGAACAAAAAAGCAGATTGAATCTGCTTGATTGAATGATATTCATATTTCTTCATAAAAAAGTTAAAAATGCATTTTTGTGTTATCTCTTTTAAACTGCAACTAAGCCTTATCTCATTTATTGTCCTAACACATCCCATCCTGCTTTGAATTCTTCGAAATTGGCGTAATCATTAATAGTCATGACATCAAATTGAACATACATTATTCTGCTATATGATTCAGGACTCTCGCGAACCTCCAAGCTAATGATTGGATATGAATATTTCCAAAAAGGACCTTCTCTATATTCACATTCTCTTAAACCTTCAAAAAATAATTTTGAAAGATCAAACAATAATGCTTTAGCGTCATCTTTGCTACTAGGATAAATATCCACAACATAATATGGAAAGCTCTGACGGCCTTGAATGAACCTGATTCTTTGTTGGTTTTCAGCAGAGGCTTTGTCTGCAACTGATACAATATACTCACCATACTCCTTTGAAGTAGTTGTGAGTATTATTTTTTCTTTGCTTGTAACTTCTGCTTCCTGTTCACTATCACTTAGCACTTCTTCATTTTCTATCTTTTCCAGTGTAATTGAACTAGCCTCCACATTTTTAATTTGTCTTTGATGCGTATCATCGAACAGCCAGCCAAAAAATGCAAACACTAAGAATATAATGATAAATTTAGTTCTCTTTGTCATAACAATTTCCTCTACTAATTAAAACATTACACTATGTTCAAAATATTGATGTACACTTTCTTGGACACTTGATTGGCACTACGCTTTTTTCACGGTTGAAGGATTTCTTCCTAAATCCTTCCAAATGCAAGATTACCATTTCAATGAAACCGCTTTCGCATATGCTTGATAAATACGTGTTATTGTATCATAATGAGATGTAGTAGTTCATGGAAAAACTGAAGGAGGAATAATTCATGAAAAAAGTATTAGCAGTATTGCTATCGGTTTTGTTGGCCTTCTCATTTGCTGGCTGCCAATCAAAACCAAAGACTAAGGAAGTTAAAATCGGTGTAGCTATGTATCAGTTCAACGATAACTTCATGACTCTGTATCGTCAAGACATCCAAAAGTATTTCGACGAGTTAAACGCCAAAGATTCATCTGTTCACTACACAGTTGAAATTGTTGACGGAGCTAATGACGTAAATACTCAAACTGAACAAGTTAGAACATTCATCTCAAAAGGTGTTGATGCTCTAATCGTAAACTTAGTTCAAACAACATCAGATGCCTTAGCTAAGGAAATTGTTAACTCGGGTATTCCATGCGTATTCATTAACCGTGAAATCGCAGACTTCGCTTATGGCGATAAGACTTGCTATGTTGGAGCAGACGCAAGAGACTCAGGTACTTACCAAGGTCAATTAATCTACAACGTTCCAAACCATGGCGACATCAATGGTGATGGTAAGGTTTCTTACATCATGATTATGGGAGACCCAGAAAACACTGATGCTCAATACAGAACTGAATTCTCAGTTAAATATTTGACAGACAATGGTGTGACTGTTGAAGAATTATTCAAACAAACAGGTAACTGGGACCAAGCTCAAGGTCAGGAATTAGTAGCTAATGCTTTAGGTTCATTTGGTAACCAAATCGAAGTTGTATTCTGCAACAATGATGGTATGGCATTAGGTGCTTATGAAGCAATTAAGGCTGCTGGTAGAACCGTAGGCAAAGACATCTACTTAGTAGGCGTTGACGCATTACCAGAAGTATGTCAAATGGTTAAAGAAGGAACTATTACTGGTACAGTATTAAACGATGATGTTGGACAAGCAAACACTTGCTGCGACACAGTATTAGGTTTATTGGCTGGTAAGGCTCCAGAAAAGAAAGTCAACTACGTTCCATACGTAATGATTACTCCAGAAAACGTTGACCAATATTTAAAATAATTTAACCAAGAGATCAAAAGAAAGAGTAGCATGGGCCTTACCGTGCTACTCTTTAGCAAATCTATAATAGTAACTTATTTAAACGAGGAAGTATATATGTCAGAATACGTACTTGAAATGAAGAACATCTGTAAAGCTTTCCCTGGTGTACAAGCCCTAGATAATGTTCAATTAACATTAAAACCTGGTCATGTACACGCTTTAATGGGGGAAAACGGAGCAGGAAAATCAACACTGATGAAATGTCTCTTTGGCATTTACATCAAAGATTCTGGTCAAATAATCTATCAAGGTGAGGAAATCAATAATCGCGACCCTTTTGAAGCACTTAATCGGGGTATTGCGATGGTGCACCAAGAACTTCTTCCTATTCCAGATAGAACAATCGCAGAAAACATTTATGTGGGAAGATATCCAACCAAAAAAATTGGACCAATAAAAGTTATTGACCACAATAAAATGTATAAAGATGCTCAACGACTACTAGATGAATTAAATCTAGAGTTTAATGCACACGATAAGTTAGAAACCCTAACCGCATCACAAATGCAGTTGGTTGAAATTTGTAAGGCCTTGAGTGCTGACGCAAAGATTGTTATTTTAGATGAGCCAACCTCATCACTGACCTTAAAAGAAGTTGACAAGCTATTTGAAATCATCAAACAGCTCACAGATAAAGGTTGTGGTGTTATTTATATTTCACATAAAATGGATGAGATTCTCCAAATCTCTGATGAGGTTACCATCATGCGTGATGGTCAATACATTGGAACTTGGGAAGCTAAAGACTTAACAGTTGACTTAATAATTGAAAAAGAAGTTGGTCGTGAATTAAAGAATCTATATCCACCAAAAGTTAACACTCCAGGAAAGACAGTATTTGAAGTCAAAGACTTCAGTTCAATCCACCCTCACTCTTTCCAACATTGTAGTTTTGAAGCCAGGGAAGGTGAAATCTTAGGTGTGGCAGGTCTAGTTGGAGCACAAAGAACCGAATTAATGGAAGCTATTATGGGACTGAGGGCTATTAATTCTGGTGAATTATACTTCAAAGGAAACAAACTTGAAATTAGAAATCCTAGTGACGCTATTAAAAACGGCATCACCCTTCTAACTGAAGATAGAAGAGGAAATGGAATATTTGGAGTGCTATCGGTTGCGGATAATGTTGGAATTGCTTCTGTTAATGATTATTTGAAATACAGAGTGATGATTGACCATAAAGCAATCAACAAAATAGTAGACAAGAGCATTGGAGAACTATCAATTAAAACTCCAAGCAAGAAAACCCAAATCCAAAACCTCTCAGGTGGCAACCAACAGAAAGTAATCATTTCTCGTTGGCTAGCTAAAGATCCTGAAGTATTAATCATGGATGAACCAACAAGAGGTATTGACGTTGGTGCTAAATATGAAATTTATTCAATCATAGGTGAACTAGCCAAAGAAGGTAAGACAATTATCATGGTATCCAGTGAAATGCCTGAATTAATTGGTGTATGTGACCGAATCATGGTAATGTGTGAAGGTCAAATAACTGGCTTTGTGGAAGGTCAAGATATGAATCAAGAAA
>CADBLN010000130.1 GCA_902795525.1 uncultured Erysipelotrichaceae bacterium
ACTTCTTTAATATCATCTTCAAACGAAGAGGTGTTAATCGTAATTCTACTAGCAAAGCTACTGGAATTGAAAACAGGAGAAACTACAACCATTCCTCCAAAGAAAACTGCAGCAGCAATAATTACAGTTATTATTGGCCAAAATGCCTTCCCTTTTTTAAGCCCTCCCTTAAGTGATAAAACTTGAACAATCACAATTAAAGGTATAATAATAGCTGGGCCAAAAAATAGCCAAAAACTCAATGCTTGTGGATTAATTGGTGGCAAGACAAAGAAATAAGCAATTAACCAACCCAACAGCCAAACAATTAAAGTAATAAAAGAAAATCTCTTAAACATATATCATCACTTCCGTACGCCACTAATTATACTACAAATAACTTTCTTTGATTAATTTATTATCTATGAACTAATAACTGCTTTTTTATAAAGTAATACTATCAACTGTTCTCAAGATTTATAAGTTGGCATTTTCAAAAAGTTTAGCCTAACAAAATATTAAATATTAATAGTTAAATTCATAATTAAGTGGTTTAGTTTGTCTTAAAAACACCATGCACCAGTATTAAGTGAGAGATTAAGGCTCTTGTCTAAAATGGATCACCACACACTTTTTTAACAAACGTTTACGATTTTATTTGCGTTAGTATTAAGAGTATGTTAATATTTGTTTAAGAAAAGTTAAAGATAACTTAAAGATGTTAAAGAAATGTTAAAGGAGACTCTAATGAAAATATCCAACACTAAATGGCTTTTAGGAGTGATGTCACTAGCTTCTCTCATGTCAGTAGGCTTTGTGGTTTATACTTCAATCCCTCGTTCAAGCGATCAATTAGCACATGCTTTGGTAAGCACGTATCATAATAATTATTTTTATCCTAATTATCCTGTTGGCGATAGCACAAAAGTAGTCGTCGTGAATACTCACGACACTTTTGCGTTTGAAGACTCCACCTATCATTTCTTCTTTAACGGTGCTAATTCACGATATCACACTTATATTAGTATCAACGATATCGAAGATATCAACCATACTGTTGGTGTAAATGCTTATTTCACTTTCAAAAAAGTCCCAATGGAAATATTTGTCAGTGAAGCCATTTTATCAGATACTGCAGGTATGATAAGTCATTCAGTATCAAATAATGATGGTTCAACTATTATGTATTATTCCCAGAATCTAGACCATAAGTGTAGTTTAAATGTTGTATATACACTACCTAAAGATAAAAATAACGATGCTTATTATGACTTTACTTTAAAAGTTTTCGACCATTTGGTACGTAAGAATAACTCTATATCGGTCGTTCTTCCTAATAACGTATCTGTTAATTTAGATTATTTGACTGATTACTCTTCAAAAGTAATTAATCTGAAAAAGACTATAGATGATAAAAAATATGAAGTATTCTTGACTTTAGAAACCCTAAACAAAAGTAATGAATATGAAACTTCTTACAGCAATGCTAGTAAGGTTGGCTTTAAATATCACAAGACAGCTGTATCTAACGGCAAACATTCATATTTGTTAATTAATGGTTCACAAGTATTAAGGGCAACTACATCAGACACAAAAGCTCTTGACATAATTGAAAAATATAGTGGAGATTAAAATGGCTAAGATCATTAGAGAGAAAAAAATAATTAAACCACTATCTTTAGTTGCCTTAGTATTGTTTGGTTATTTCCTATTTAACCTTTCTCATGTAGTACTAGCAAACCACTACTATAACAGTTATCTTTCGCAGTTAAATCGCACTTACAACGATGATATAGATTCATTAAATCTTGAAAGATACATCGAATCAATGGACGCTGCCATTGCCGAAGGTGTTGAAACACCTACCTTTGTGGCTCAAGCAGCTGCAGCCTTAAGTACTGTAAAGACAATATCTGCTGCTGAAAAACCTCGTCCTGTAGCAACAAGCATCATTGCTAGTAAGATTAACCTCAGTAATATTGATAGGTCCAGACCAACCGCTAGTGCTAGTGCCGTTTGGGATCCTAACGCTCGCGGATACTATGGTACAGTTCACATTACCGGTGCTAATATTACTAGAAATCTATATTATGTTTACAGTTCAAATGCTCAATCACAAATTGATGCAGGTAGAACTGTTATGGTTGGTAAAGGTTTAATGAGCCAATATGGTTATCGTTATATCTGTGCCCATAACACTGGTTCAGGCTTTAGAAATCTTGTCTACGCTAGAGCTGGTGATAAAGTTACCATAACTACTAACTTTGGTATCTTTGTTTACCGCATTAAGACTTGTGTCATTGCGAATGCAGTACAACAAAACGGACATAGCCTAATCATGTATAACAACACTGAAGTTAGTCAATTAACTAGTGCATATGGTTGTAGCTTATTCTTATATACTTGTTATCCAATTGGTGTGGCTAATCCTACTCAAAGATATGTATGTTTTGCGTATCTTGAGTCCTATACTCCACCTGCAGGTGTTGACTATTAATTTAAACAAAAAACGAAGACATTTTATAGTCTTCGTTTCTTTTTTTAATCAGCTAAAGTTCCCATTGGATCCCATGGTTCTAATTCATTGAGCGGTCCATCCAATAATTTTTGAATTTTCTTATCCAAGTATTTTTTATTAACAACAACTTGATATACATAATTGTCAAACCACAAATCACTGCCTGAATAATATCCATTATGACCAGCTTTAGCTCCCCAGCTATTTTCTATCTTCCATTTATTTGGTTGACCATTTTCATCAAGATTAACGCCTTGAATTACCATGGCGTGATTCATTGCACTATTGTGATAGGTTAATTCGTCACCCTTATCAAACCAATGCTTAATTCCACACATTCCAGCAATGTCAGCAGTAGCTGGATCAAAGATACCGCTATCTCTATCCGCACCTTGTCCACAATCAGAGCCAAACCAAACAGGATGACCATCTTTCAATTGCTTAATTGTAGCTTTCTTAATTTCATCCATTTCTAGATTCAAATATCTAATCGGTTCCCCTTCAATAACATTACCCAAGAATTTAACAGTATACATCATGTTAAATGGTTTATCTGTTGTTGGCGCATGAATTAAACTGACATAATCATTGACATTAATACCAATGTATTTATCAAAGAAGTCTTTTGGACTAATTCCATATTCTTGAATTAATTTGTCATCTTTGGTGTGAGCAGTAAAATCAAATGTAACTGGTGGTTCACCTAATGCAATTACTAAGACACGATAGACTTCACTAAGCATTTCTTCTTTCATCTTTCTTAAATCAGCTTCTTTAGTCCCTTTTTTGGCTTCTTTTCTTAATTTTGCACCGTCTTCCCTCACCATTTTAGTTAAAAGCTGTACAAAACTACGACTTGCTTTTGAGTTGGCACTATCTGGATATGCATCTTTAGGACAGAGACCATATTTATTGATTAAATTAACAATCATGTCCCATTGGCCTCCATCTCCAAGTGGCATTAACGAAATCCAACTATATAGTCTACCGTCAACAGGTTCATCTAGAGTCTGCAACACTGTTTCTAAGAAATAATTAGCTTTCTCCAGTTTATCCCAGAAAAATAAATATGTTTGTGATAATTCAAAGTCTGCTATGTTGTTCTTTTTCATCAACTCTTGACGGAAAGTATTTAATGCGGCAAAAATCCAGCATCGTCCACTTGCTTCTTGGTTAGTAATTGATCCTTGTTTTAATTCAATTGTAAAATTAAAATCGTTCTCTCTAGCTCTTTGATAGTTAACAGCCGCATTAGCAATGCCATTTTTAACTGATGCGTTAGCTGCAACTTTATACGCAGGGTTAGTGTTGAAGTCATTTGAATAACTCTTAATCTTTGTAAGGCTCAAACCTTTATTCTTATTGTTAGTCATAACTAACCTCCTTTTTACTAATTATAATTAAACGAATCCATTTGTAAGTGAACCTCCCATAAGCTAAAGACTTATGGGCTTCTTAAGAAGTTTGATATTTAAGCTTTGTTCACCTGACAATAGTTAGTGTACTA
>CADBLN010000131.1 GCA_902795525.1 uncultured Erysipelotrichaceae bacterium
ATAATTGATTTAAGAGATAATGGCGGTGGTTACGCTAGCACTTTGGACAGCATGTGTGCTTTCTTTATGGAAGATGGTGCGATTGTTATGATTGAAGAGGATCGCAATGGAAAAGAAATAATAGATAAGGTGAGAAGATCACAAAAGTTTGATTACAACAAGATTGTTGTGCTAGTAGATGAAGATTCGGCTAGTTGTTCTGAAGTCTTCACCTTGGCTTTAAAAGAAAACTGTGACGCTGTTGTAGTGGGAGAAACCACCTATGGAAAAGGAATTGCTCAAGTTACCAAAGTATTTGCTGATGGTAGTGCTTTGAAGTATACAGATGTAATATGGAAATCAGGAAAAGGAGTTTCAATCCATGGTGTGGGAATCACTCCTGATTATGTTGTTAGATTACATGATGCCTTCTACAAGAGTTATATTACTTTAGAAGAAGATGAATTATATAAATATGATGAAGTAAATGAAAAAGTTGCCACTGCCCAATTAATTCTAGATTTCTTGGGCTATGGGGTTGATAGGACTGATGGATATTTTTCACAAGCTACCCAAAGCTCAATGCTCAAGTTCCAACAAGATAATTCACTTGAAGTAACTGGAACTTTGAATAGGGAAACGGCAAATGCTTTATCTAGCACCATGATTTATGAATGGAATATGAATAGAAAAATGCATGATGTTCAAATGCAAAAGGCTATGGAGATTGTTAAGCAGTAATGGATGGTAAATTTGAATTAATTACAAATTTTCAGCCTACTGGGGATCAACCAGAAGCAATCGCAAGTTTGGTTGAAGGTTTGAAACAAAATAAGAAGAATCAAGTTTTACTTGGTGCAACCGGCACTGGTAAAACTTTTACTATTGCCAATGTAATTGCCCAAGTTAATAAACCAACATTAGTTTTTGTCCATAATAAAACTTTAGCGGGACAATTGTACACTGAGTTTAAAGAATTATTTCCTAACAATCATGTGGAATATTTCGTTTCTAACTTTGACTATTATCAACCAGAAGCATATATTCCTAAAACAGATACTTACATTGAAAAAAACGCCATGATTAACGATGAGTTAGACATGCTTCGTTTAGCGGCCATGAATGCTTTATTACAACATCGCGACACCATTATTGTGGCTTCGGTTGCTTGCATTTATGCTACAAGTGACCCATCTCAATATAAGGAAATGTATTTTACTATCAAAACAAATCAGAAAATTGATCGAAATGATTTCTTGAAAATGCTCGTTGATATTCAATATGCACGTAATGACTTTGAACTCAAAAGAGGTAATTTTAGAGTTAGAGGAGATGTGGTAGACATTGCTTTAGGATACACAGATTCATATATCCTAAGAGTGGAATTTTTTGATGATGAAATTGAACGAATTAGTGAAGTAGATGAGATTACTGGCAAGGTCATTAATGCTTATACTTTATATAACATTTTTCCTGCAACTGGCTATGCCAAAAATAAAAATGATATTTTAAGAGCTTGTGACAACATTGAAGCTGAACTAAATGAAAGACTCAAGTATTTTGAAGATAACAACAAACCACTTGAACATGAAAGACTTTCACAAAGATGTCGTTATGATTTGGAGGCTCTAAGAGAATTTGGCAGCTGTCCAGGCATTGAAAACTATTCTAGACATCTAGAATTCAGGGAACCAAATACTAGAAGTTTCACTTTATTTGATTATTTTCCAGATGATTATTTATTAGTGATTGATGAATCACATGTTACTGTTCCTCAAGTTAGGGGAATGTACAATGGTGATAGGAGCAGAAAAGAAACATTGGTTGAATATGGTTTTAGACTTCCTAGTGCTTTGGATAACAGGCCATTAAAATTTAATGAGTTTGAAGATGTCATCAATCAGGTTATTTTTGTGTCTGCTACTCCTGGCGATTATGAGCTAGCTAGAACTGAAAATGAAGTTGTTGAACAAATTATTAGACCAACAGGATTGTTAGATCCGATTATTGAAGTAAGACCAACTAAAGGTCAAATAGATGACATCATCTATGAAATAGGTGAAAGAATTAAAAATAATGAAAGAACCTTAATAACAACTTTGACAGTTCGAATGGCTGAAGAATTAACCAAATACTTACAAGCACAGGGTTTTAATGTGGCTTATTTACATCATGAGACCAAAACCCTTGAAAGAACAGAAATAATTAGAGATTTAAGGAAAGGTAAGTATGATGTGCTAGTTGGCATTAACCTTTTAAGAGAAGGTTTGGATATTCCAGAGGTGTCATTAATAGTAATTTTGGATGCGGATAAAGAAGGATTCTTGAGAAGCTCAAGAAGCTTGATTCAGACTATCGGTAGAGCTGCCAGAAATGAACATGGCAAGGTCATTATGTATGGAGATAATGTTACTGATTCAATGCGAACGGCAATAGAAGAGACAAACAGAAGACGAGACATTCAGGATAAATTCAATAAAGAGCATGGTATTGTTCCTACTACAATCAAAAAGGAGATTAGAGAAGCAATACACTCCAAAGAAACTCATGAAATGGCTATCAAGTATATGTCTCAAAAACTCAAGAAAGAGAATAAAGCCAGTGATGAATTGCTGAAGCGTTTGGAAAAAGAGATGCGTGAAGCAGCAAGAATCTTAGACTTTGAAAGAGCTGCAGAGTTAAGAGATATGATTTTAGAAATCAAGGCGGAATAAGAAATGAAGAATGTTATTTTAGCAAGTGCTTCACCAAGAAGACGTGAAATCATGAATAAACTAAGGGTTCCATATAAAGTTATTGTTAGTAATGTTCAAGAAAAACGCAAAACGGAATTGGGCTTGGAAGAACAAATCATGGATATTTCAAATCAAAAAGCCATGGCAGTTTTTAAAGACCACCAAGATGATTTGATAATTGGAGCTGATACAATTGTTGAGATTGATGGAGAAGTATTAGGAAAGCCTCACAGTCTTTCAGAGGCAAGAGAGATGATTAAGAAACTCTCCGCTAGAACTCATCGGGTTATAACCGCAGTTACTATTGTTACTGCTGAAGAAACATGGAGTTTTGCGGATACAGCATATGTAACTTTTGAGGAGATAGAAGATAGCGAAATTGAAAAGTATATCAATACTAAGGAGCCCTATGATAAAGCTGGGGGTTATGCCATTCAAGGTTGGGCAAGTATTTTCATAAGTAAAATAAATGGCAGCTATTTTACAGTTATGGGTTTCCCATTGCATGTGGTAGCTAAAAAGCTTAAAGAATTGGGCTATACTGTGGTATAATAGTTCTATACTCGGGGATTATTTAGATGGCTGAAAAAAAGAACGTTGACTTAACTGAAGGGGTAATTTGGAAACAGCTTTTGAGGTTTGTTTGGCCTATTATTATCGCAAACGTTTTTCAGCGGCTATATGACATAACAAATTCAATGATAGTTGGTAATTACATCAGCAAGGATGCTTTGAGCGCAGTTAGCGCTTGTTCGTCTATAAGTGTAATTGCTAACTATTTCTTTTATGGTGTTTCGACTGCCTGTGGCATTATGGCTTCACATTATTATGGGGCCAAGGATAAAGAAAAGCTAAATGAAGTTGTTGAAACATCACTGATTATTGCAGTTATTTGTGGCATTAGCTTTACCATTCTAGCTGAAATATTTACGCCTGCTTTGATGGCATTTAGTAATGTTGATGCTTCAATATATGCTGATGCCGAAAGATATTTAAGGGTGTACATGCTTGGTAACACCTTTGTGTTCTTATATAACATTACTTTCTTTATTTTAAGGTCCATTGGTGATTCCAGACATCCTCTGTATTATTTAATGATTTCTTGTGTAATCAATATTATCTTGGGTGTTATTTTTGTCAGATACTTGAATATGGGAGTAATTGGAACGGCAGTAGCAACTATAATTGCACAATTTGTGGTTGATATTTTTGCGATTAGATTAATATTCAGGATGAAAGATATTTTCAGCTTTGATTTTAGGAAGATGAGAATTAATTGGGACTTTGTAAAAAGGATGGCAACTTTGGGAGTTCCAGCCTCCATCCAGAATATGTTAATTGGTTTTTCTTCAATGGTGGTTCAATCAAATGTAAATCTGTTCGCCAATGAGGTTATCGCCGGGGTTGGTGTTGCCGAAAAAGTGGCTAACTGGGTACATGTTCCAATGATGAGCATTTCAACAATAGGCACAAGTTATGTTGGCCAGAATTTGGGTGCCAAGAAGTATGACAGGGTTCAGGAAGGAATAAGATTTTGTAATATTATAGCTACAATTATAACAATCATTCTTTCGATAGGCGTATTCTGGAAAGCTGAGTTTTTTATCAGCTTGTTTAATAAAGATTTAGAAGTAATCAAATATGGATCTACCATGGTTAGATATAGTGTGTGGGGATATATACCACTAACATGGTCACATATTTATAACGGTTCTTGCCGTGGGGCAGGGAACGTAAAAATTCCTTTGATTATTGCTGTTATGACACAATGTGTGTTTAGGTATTTGTTTGTTGTTATTGGTTTAAGAATAAATTTTGATATTCATGTAATCTATTTGGCAGGGGTGCTAACTTATACCTTAGCTGGATTGTTTGCAACACTATATTTTAAAACCAGCAAATGGACTAAAGAAGCCCATCTGAGACCATAATAGTAAACAATATGGTATCATGTTAATATTTTGAAAGGCTAGTTACATAGTAGTAATATTTCGTTATTGAACAGGGAGATAAGAGCGAATATGGAGAGACCTATATAGATTCACATTAACGTTTGATCTTGATGGTGGAAGTTATGATGGTCAAACAAACACTTATGTCATTACTGAATTGGAAGATGAAATAATTAAATTACCTATACCAGAAAAAGAAGGCTATACCTTTGATTATTGGGAAGGTTCAAGATATGAAGATGGAGCAGATTATAAAATAACAGAGAATCATAACTTTAAAGCAATATGGAAGTTAAATTCTACAAATGGTGCAGCACCAAAAACAGGAGATAATCAGCAGGTTCTATTCTACTCAAGCATGTTGATAGTTTCTTTATTTGGCATATATTCTGTGGTGCAAGGCTTCAAGTTAAAGAAAAGATACGACAATATTATTTAAGTATATTGGGTTTATCTAACTAATAGGGCCATAGTGTTTGACTATGGCTTTTTTCGTGCTATAATTGTTTCACTTGGGGGCGTCTTGGTTTCGACAGGGCGCTGTTGGATTCAGGTAGCAGTGGTGTGGTTTACCTAAAGAACCAAAATTAAATATAAAAGACAATTATTCATTATCTTTTGCTGCTTAATTAGC